>JBBIQC010000010.1:0-24442 GCA_037442585.1 Oscillatoriales cyanobacterium bin_317 | reverse complement strand
ATCGCATCACCAAAGGTTGTGAAAATGACCGCTGGATGTTCGGCAATGGCGATCGCGTCATCTAATCGCCCCTTCGGCATAATACAAACGGGACAACCGGGACCATGAATCATTTCGATCGTTGGCGGTAATAACTCCTCCAATCCATATTTAAAGATGGCATGAGTATGTCCACCACAAACTTCCATTAGTTTAATCGGACGATCTTTCTTAGTTGTTAAAATCTCTCCCAACCGCTTAATTTCTTGTAAAACACCCTGAACTTTGTCGGGATCTCGATATTCCTTAACGTATTTCATCTTTATCGTCTCCCTATAGTAAATCTAATTACTCTAAATTTTTCCGTAGGAAATGTTAGCGTAGCGTAACGCATCACCTTCTAACTCCTGATCAACCTCTGCCAGTTTTTCCAGCAAATCAAGCGTTTCGGCAGCTTCTGCAGCATCAATTCGATTCATCGCAAATCCCACATGCACTAATACCCACTCTCCCACACAGGATTCGGCTGGATGATCCGCGTCTACAATACAGGCAATATTCACCTGTCGTTTCACGCCACCCACATCGACGATCGCAAGTTGCTGCTCAATGTTCGTGATTGCAATAATTTGACCGGGAATTCCTAAACACATTTTGATTACCTTAAAGAGCGGGCCGCCGCGATCGTGGCTTGACCTAGCGCCAGACCACCATCGTTGGCAGGAACTTGATGATGCATAATGACTGTAAAAGTCAAGGCAGTCAGTTGCTGATGAACAGAACGGGTTAAAATTTCATTTTGGAAAACTCCTCCGGTGAGTGCGACGTGACTAAAGGTATGGGATTGACTCAGGTGTTTGACGGCTTCGACGATCGCGCAAGCCAATCCCAGATGGAATTTAGCGGCGATCAATCCAATAGGAACTGCCTGGTGCAGATCCTGAAGCAGGTCAGACCACATTGATTCTGCCGTTAATTCCAGCATGGTGGGGCCATTCATTGGAATATTTTCCAGATTGAACGGGTAGGGTGATGTCTGTGCCAGTTCCAGGTCAGCAGGCTGAATCATTGCCTCTAATTGAATGGCCGCCTGTCCCTCATAACTCACTTGAGCCGGACTCAGGCCCACAGCCGCTGCCACCGCATCAAACAAGCGTCCTGCTGAAGAGGCCAGGGGAGCATTAATGCCTTTCTGTAATAGTTGATCCAGCAGCGATCGCGGTTGTTGCTCCAGAAATTGAATAATTTCCAGGTGTCCGTATCTGGCTTGCAGATCAGCCCAGTCAAAAACGGCCTGCAAGTGGGCATAAGTATTGCGCCAGGGTTGGTATATGGCCTGACTACCCCCCAACAGGGCGATCGGCTTCAATCGCGCCAGACGTTGAAATTGGCAATAATCAGCCAGCAAAAATTCCCCGCCCCAGAGCGTACTATCATCCCCCATTCCCAGGCCATCCCATGCAATTCCTAAAACCGGTGGACTACCGAGAGGCAGATTATTTTCTGCCATACAAGCTGCAATGTGGGCATGGTGATGTTGTATGGGCTGCAGCGGCAGGGAATGCTGCTCGGCAAGGCTTTTTCCCAATTTGGTGGATAAATATTCGGGATGCAAATCGATCGCGATCTTTTGAGGTTGGGTTTGCAATAAATTGAGATACAGTTTCAGAGTATCTTGATAGGCAGCCAACGCTGCTGCATTTTCCAGATCCCCTAAATGTTGCGAGAGAATGGCCCGTCCCTGATCCAGCAAACAAAATGTATTTTTTAATTCACTGCCCATTGCCAAAATTGCCGGAGCCTGGGCAAATCCTGCTGGTAAACGAATGGGCGTAGGTGCATACCCCCTGGCTCGTCGCAAGGTTTGTACCTGGCCATCCACCACTCGCACGACTGAATCATCCAACCGATTGACAATATCTCGATTGTGAAGCAGAAAAAAATCAGCGATCGCTCCTAATTTTTCTCGCGCCTCATCATTATCAATACATTGCGGTTCATCGCTGCGATTGCCACTGGTGAGGACGATCGGACGATCCAGGCGCTGCAACATTAAATGATGCAATGGTGCGTAGGGCAGCATGAAGCCGAGAGTGGAAAGTCCCGGTGCAACCAGGGATGAGAGGGGAGGAAGATGCCTAGAACTGAGAGTGTTTGCAAAACTTCGGGTTTTCAAGAGGACGATCGGGGCGGCTGGGCTTTGTAGCAGTTCACGTTCCTGGGAATTGAGGAAGCAGTATTGTTCAATAATGTCGAGATCACGAGCCATCAACGCAAAGGGTTTGTCATAGCGGTGTTTGCGTTGGCGCAGTTTCTGTACTGCCGCTTCATTGGTGGCATCACAAGCCAGATGAATGCCGCCAATCCCTTTAATGGCGACAATTTTGCCCTGTTGCAGCAGCGTACCAGCCACCTCTACAGCATCCAAGGCCGATACCGTATCAACTGCGATCGTCTGACCATCAGCATGGTCTAACCAGGCATGAGGGCCACACTGAGGACAGGCAATCGGTTGAGCATGAAAGCGACGATCGCTCACGTCCTCGTAGGACTGAGTGCAACTGGGACACAGGGGAAAAGCCGCCATGCTGGTATGAGCGCGATCGTAGGGAATGGTGCGGATGATGCTCAAGCGGGGACCGCAATGGGTGCAGTTGGTGAACGGATAGCGATACCAGCGACTGGCGGGATTGAGAATGTCCGCAAGGCAGGCAGGACAGGTGGCAGCATCGGCACTGATGTCAGTTCGGATGGATGTTTGCAAACTTTGGACAATTTGAAAGTCCCGATAGGCAATTGGTTCAGTTAGCGGTGAACGCACGATCGTCTCAATGCGGGCTAAGGGAGGACAGTCCTCCTGCAGGGTTTGGACAAACCGATCCAGAACGGCTTGTGGGCCAACTACCCGGATCAATACCCCTTGACCATCGTTGAGTACTTCACCTCGCAATCCTGCTGCTCTGGCCAGACGATAAACCGTCGGGCGAAATCCGACTCCCTGCACCGTTCCAGTTACCCGGATCGTTTCAGCTATGTCTTCAACAGTTCCCGGTGAGGATAGAGAGAAACGATTAAGGTTGATGGTCATGGCAACCTCCAAGGCCCGACTGTTGCTCGATCGTGACGCTACCAGGGTATCACAGGCTCAATTTGTCCTGTGGCCTGTGGCCTGTGTTATGCGCGAACAGATGCTAATTCATGGCGAAGGACTTGTGGCTGTAGCAATACACACACGCAAGAATGCTTCCCAGGACAGATTCCTCTTGTTTCCTGAAATGCAACCAATTTATAGAAGCCCGTAGGCACTGCAACATTTCTTAATTTAATTTTTAATGTTTGTCGGGAACATTTCAGGCTTCCGACTATTGGATGATTTATTGAATTAATTGATACGTCTTTGGGTTGATGAACTCGATCCAGTAACTTTTTATCTTTATGGGAACTTTGCAGTTTCGAAACATAAACTCGGTGTACTAAAAATCACTGGGCCATCTACCAAACAAGGGAGTGTTTATGCGACTACTACTTAAATTTGACGGTCTAAACCAAGTCCGGCTAGAGAACTTGAGTTTTTTGATAAGAGCAACAACGGTTCTGGACTTGGACAAGGTTTAATTTTCCGATCATTCTCCTCTTCATACCTACTGGCACTACATATTGTGGTATGAAGAATCTGGGTTTTCAGATGAACCCATGCTTGTGACTTGCTGTTTAACGTGCTGAATGGATAGCACGATCGCATCCTCTATCTCTGTAAAAACTTTTCGGGTTTCCAAGATATCGATCGCAATCTTAGAAGTGGCCATGCTTCTAGGCTGTTTGTGCCCTCCTACCTCCAATGCTGGAGGAAACTGAACTTTGTAAAGCCCCAGGATGGGGAATTTAGAGGGCTGAAAGTGTTTCGCTCACCTACCAATAGCTGTCAGCGGACGGCAATTGCAAAGACCTTTCATGGAAAATTTTCATGATTTCGGTTTGTCTCTGTTGCAAGCCGAGTATGCAGCGAAGTGTTCCCACATTTTTGCTGAAGTTTCTGAAACGAGTCAATTATGAAGATTGCTTTGGTGCATGACTACCTGACCCAACGGGGAGGAGCAGAACGAGTGTTTGAACTGCTCTGCAAGTATTATCCCACGGCAGATGTATTTACGTCCCTCTATGAGCCAGCGCATACCATTGATTTGCGCGATCGCCCTGTTCATACCACCGTGCTGCAAAAGATTCCGGGCGCTACGAAGTATTTCCGGTTATTGGCTCCTCTGTATTATCCAGTGTTTCGGGCCTTGGATCTGAGCCAATACGATTTGATTATCAGCAGCAGTAGTAGCTTTGCCAAATGTGTGCGTAAGCATCCGAAAGCACGACATATTTGTTTTTGTCACAACATCACGCGGTTTCTCTGGGATACGCGCACCTACTTGCGGGATTATTCAACCTATCGCCATCTCTATCCTATTCTGGAGCGGATTTTTCAGGTGATGCGAAAGACAGATTTAGCCTATGCTCAGGAGCCAGATCTGTACATCGCTAATTCAAATGTCGTGGCTCAGCGCATCCAATCGGTTTACGGCAAACCTGCTACGGTAATTAACTATCCGATCGCGACTCACAAATTCAAGTTTTCGGAACAGAAAGAAAACTTTTTCCTGGCAACGGCGCGGCTGATCAGCTACAAACGCATTGACCTGATTATTGAAGCCTTCAATTGGTTGGGCTTGCCGCTGGTGATTACCGGAGATGGCCCGGAACGAGAGCGATTGCAGGCTCAAGCCCTGGACAACATTCGATTTCTGGGTCATGTCAGTGATGAGGAACGATCGCATTTACTATCACGAACGCGGGCAGTTGTTGTAGCGGCGCTTGAAGATTACGGATTGGTTCCTGTGGAAGCGAATGTCAGTGGTACGCCGACGGTAGCTTATGAAGCTGGCGGTATCTTAGATACCCAAGTTCCAGAGAAAACAGGAATTTTATTTAAACGACAAACGCCTGAAGCCCTGCAGTCTGCTTTGTTGAGAGCGACTGAAATCGATTGGGATTATCAACAGATTCGCCAACATGCATTAGAGCATTTTTCTGAAGAGGCGTTTTTCCATAAAGTTGATCAGGTCGTTGCAGCGGCATGTGCTTAGAACTATCCACTTTCCCTATTGCAATTTTCAAAAGGAGTGAGAGCCGTGCCAGGAACATCTGCGATCGTAGCCTCTGAAACAGAACCCGGATACGGGCAACTACTGGCCGTTTTACTGCGGCGACGGTATTGGCTATTCGGAACATTTTTGGGTGTGTTGTCGCTGGCAACGCTTTACACCCTGCTGCAAAAGCCGATTTATCAAAGCTCAATGCAGCTTCTTGTAGAACCCAACTACCAGAGTAAAAAGGGAGGAGCGAGAACCGACAGTTTCTTTGCAGACTCTAATGTGGAAATTGATAACTCAACTCAATTAACTCAGATGCGGAGTTCTCAGTTACTGCAAAAAGCTGTTGGTTTGTTGAAGCCAAAATATCCTGATATTACGGCTGAGAAATTGCAAAAGTCTTTAGTCCTGACCCAGGTTGAAGAAGATAAAGTCAAAACTAAAATCTTTCAAGTACTCTATGCGGATCACGATCCGGTCAAAACCCAGCGGGTATTGCTGGCCATTCGTCAGGTGTATCAGGACTATAACCGGGAGCAACAAAAACAGCGACTGGCCAGAGGATTGGAGTTTATTAACGAGCAGTTACCTGTTGTTGAAAATCAGGTACAGGAATCTGAAAATGCTCTGGAAGGATTTCGTAAAAGTCGTAATCTGGTGGATCCAGAGTTACAATCCAAAACCCTGGTTGAGAGCCTGACCCGGATTCAGCAGGAACAACAAACAAATGCGGCCAGAATTCGGGATGCTCAGGCCCGGTACAAAGCCCTGGAGCAGCAATTATCACGATCGCCCCGACAGGCTCTCACTGCTGCCCGATTGAGCCAGTCGAATCGCTTTCAAGGGTTGCTCACCGAAATTCAGAAAACAGAACTGGAACTGGCCAGGACACGGACTCGTTTCACTGATGACTCGCCTTTAGTGCAGCGCTTGTTGGAGCGACGACAGCGGCAGCAACAGTTAATCCAGCAAGAGCAACAGCAGGTGTTAGGTAACGATTTGGCAGTGTCAGATGAGAAGCCCATGCTGTCTGAAGCTCAATTGAGTCAGACGGATACAGCCCTGGTGGGTCAATTGGCAGAGGCGCAAGTCAATCTGGCTGCCCTGACTGCCCAGGCTCAAAGTCTGGCGGCATCAGAGCGATCGCTGCAGACTCAACTTCAACAGTTTCCCAGTTTGCTGGCTCAATATGGTCGCTTGCAACCCAAGGTAGACCTGAATCGCACCACGTTTCAACAACTGCTAAAAGCCCGTCAGGAATTGGCTCTGGAAATTGCCAGAGGCGGATTTGACTGGCAGGTGGTAGAACAGCCCAAATTAGGGATGAAAGTCGGGCCAGATTTGCAACGCAATTTGCTCTTAGGGGCGGTGGCAGGGCTGATGCTGGGGACGATCGCGGCCTTTGTGCGCGATAGTGCCGATGATGCCGTACATTCGTCCGATGATCTGAAGCAGGTTTCTCTCCCCTTGCTGGGCCTGGTGCCTGTTCTGCCACGTGAAACCGTGCCTGTGATCATTCACCTGCCGTTTTCTCGTCCTGATCTGCCTGTTCCATCCACAATGCAGGTCATTTACTGGCAACCCTTCCGGGAAGCGCTGGATTTGATTTACAAAAACATCCAGTTATTACCGACCGCAGCAGGAGTGAAATCGCTAGTTGTGACCTCTGCCCTGGCCGGAGAAGGGAAATCGACGATTGCTCTGGGGCTGGCAATCAGTGCGGCTCGATTGCACCAGCGGGTGTTGTTAATTGATGCCGATTTGCGTCGCCCCAGCCTGCACAAGCAACTGGATCTACCCAATGATTGGGGCCTCTCAACCCTGTTGGCTACAAATACACCATTACTAAACCGAGATGGTATGCAGCTACCGGGGCAATATTCGGATATTTCTCTGTCTGTTCTCACGGCTGGCCCTTCTCCAGCCGATCCTGCCAAGCTTTTAAGCTCTCACCGCATGCAAGAGTTGATGGCAGTATTTGAGCAAAATTTTGATCTGGTCGTACTGGATGCTCCACCAGTGTTAGGAATTGTGGATGCTATTCTGGCTGCTTCCTGTTGCCAGGGAACCGTGATGGTAGGGCGTATTGGTCAGGTCACTCGCACTGAACTGAACCAGGCGTTAGTGGTGCTGAATAAGTTGAATGTAGTTGGGATCATCGCTAATGGGGCAGATAGTACAATGAACCCGTACCTGACTTATGAGAAAGCTCCTTAATTGCAGATTCATAAACTTTTTTCCTGTTGAATTTTGGCTATGAAAGAGTTGCTGAACTCAGTCTTTGTGAAACTCTACAGTGCTATCAACCATGACTCTACTTTCAACCGCCAACAATTCAAAATCATTGCAACCTGATTGCGATCGCTCCACGCCTTACATGATGAAATGGCGACAAAAGCATCTATTTCTTCGCCTGCCCCCCACCTCTGAGCGAGTTTGTGTGGCTAAACCCACCAGTCAGGACTGGTTGGTGACTCGCTTACAGCGATCGCCAGTGCAGCGTGTGACTCTACCCCCAACGATGGAGGAAATGGAATTGGAATTATGGGCGAATGCCTGTGCTCAAACCCAGAAAGCAGTTTATCTCCAGATTCCCAATACTCCCGAACTGCCACGTAAGCGCAATAAGCTGACCTGGTGGTTGAAGCGGGGACTGGAATGGTTGGTGGTGTTTCTGTTGCTGCTGGTGCTCAGTCCGCTGCTGCTGGCGATCGCAGCCCTGATTTACTGGCAATCTCCAGGCCCGGTGTTCTTTTATCAATGGCGTGTCGGAGAGCGGGGTAAATTATTCCGCATCTGTAAATTCCGCACGATGATTGTCGGTGCAGAACAGCTACATCATCAGGTGATGGGGCCACAGAGTGGACTGCATAAACATGAACATGATCCCCGCATTACTCCTATTGGGTGGTGGATTCGCAAATACAGTCTGGATGAATTGCCACAATTGTTCAATATTTTGCGAGGTGAGATGAGTCTGGTAGGGCCTCGTCCCTGGGCGTTATACGATGCGGTGCGGATCTGTCCCGAAATGCAACATCGCCTGAATGCTTTACCGGGAATTACAGGTATCTGGCAGATTACCACCCGGTCTTACCTGCGGGATATTAATGCCGTAAGTCAGGTGGATTTAAGCTACCTGCGGCAATGGTCGATCGCCCAGGATTTCAAAATTCTGCTGTTGACCGTTCCCAGAGTGATTACCGGATTCGGAGCCTTTTAGCGATGAAATTTCCTGCAAATGCCCGTAGGGGCGCAGCATTCGGCCAGAGATTCCAACCAAATTATAGAAAATCATCACCGAATGCTACGCGATGGAGGTCTGAGATTATCTCAGCCAACTACCTGCTACGCCCTTCCCCAGGAAACAGCATTAATCCCTGAATCACAAAGCGTCGAAAATGAAGAAGAGTACCTTGCCCCATGAGAGTTCCTGCATTGTTTCGTAACGCCCTGAAAGCAACCCGGTTCTGGAAAAACCATTACCTGATTCTGCGAGAGTTCCAATACTTTCCGCTGGTTGCGACCGCCGCGATCGTTTGTGCATTAGGGGCAGCCGCCTTTGAAGGGTTTGGGTTTGGCTTCCTGCTGGCCTTTCTGCAAAATCTGGTCAGCCCTGAAAATAAGCCTTTCCAGACGGGCCTAGGCTGGTTTGATACGTGGATTTTAGGCATCCATGAGCCACCAATGAACCGCCTTTACCGTGTCTCTGCCCTGATTTTGCTCGCTTCCTGGATTCGGGCTGCTTTCAATTACTGCAATCAGGTGTATACGGAACTGACTCAGCAAAAATTAGTGGATCGCTTACGGAAACGCATTTTTGAGCAGTTTGAAGCCTTGAGCCTGGGCTACTTCACGAAGGCGAATTCCGGCGAGTTAATGAATACACTGACGAATGAAATCGGTAAGTTACAGTCGGCATTTGGTTCCATTGCTTTCATCACGACCAAAGGATTAACGATTCTGGTTTACCTGATGTTGCTGTTCCATCTCTCCTGGCAGTTGACTCTCCTTTCAGTAATGCTGTTTGCCCTGTTAGCCGCGATTCTCTCGAATCTGAATCGACGAGTGCGGGAAGTGAGTTTTGCAGTGCCGATCGCCAGTGGGCGATTTACCGCGATCGCCATGGAATTAATCAGCGGCATGAGAACCATGCAGGCATTTGGCACGCAGGACTTTGAACGCGAACGGTTTTATCGAGCCAGTTCTGATCTGCTCAAAGCTTCCATGAAATCAGTGCGGCTCTGGGGGTTGATTCGGCCCTTGGCGGAAGGTCTGGCAACCACAGTGTTGATCAGCATGATCATTGTGGGACTCACCGTATTTGTCGCCAATGGTACGCTGCAAACGGCCTCCCTGCTGACCTTCCTGTTTATTCTGTTCCGTCTGGTGCCAGCCGTACATGAAATGAATGGCAATTGGGCGCTGTTAAACAGTTTTACAGGAACCCTGCATAATGTGCAGCAGTTATTGCGAACAGATGACAAACCTTATTTAGCCAATGGCACTCGACAATTTCCTGGATTACAATGGGCGATCGCGTTTGAGTCCATCGATTTTGGTTACGATCCAGCTCAATCTGTTTTACAGAACATCACCTTGACCCTGAATCGGGGTGAGATGACTGCGATCGTAGGAGCGTCAGGAGCCGGAAAAAGTACGCTGGTAGACCTGATTCCTCGTTTTTATGACCCTACTCTGGGCCGCATCTTAGTTGATGGGGTAGACTTGCGAGAGTTTGAAATCAATTCCGTGCGTCGCAAGCTGGCTGTCGTCAGTCAAGACACTTTTATTTTCAACACCACCGTCCGTAACAATATTGCTTACGGTAGTCCCAACGCTACCCAGAATGAAATTCTACAAGCCTGTCGTTTAGCCAATGCTCTGGACTTTATCCTGGACTTACCCGAAGGCTTTGACACTCAACTGGGAGATCGTGGGGTGCGTCTCTCCGGTGGTCAACGACAACGCATTGCGATCGCCCGTGCCCTGTTACGCAATCCGGAGATTTTAATTCTGGATGAAGCCACCAGTGCCTTAGATTCGGTTTCAGAACGACTAATTCAAAACTCACTAGAAACCTTAGCCGAAGGACGCACCGTAATTGCGATCGCCCATCGTTTATCGACGATCGTCCGAGCAGACAAAGTAGTTGTGCTGGATCAGGGCCGCATCGTAGAACAGGGAACCTATCAAGAACTTCTGGAACGGCGAGGCCAACTCTGGAGCTATCACCAGATGCAATACGAACTTACCCAAAGCAGCTAAACCCTGCCTCACAACCATTGACTATTTCCATTCACCCCCAACCCCTAATCCCCAACCCCTAATCCCCAACCCCTAATCCCCAAACCCCATATAGACCTATGCATTTCATTGCTCTAGAACATCAACCGACATCCCTGCGGGGCGGACAAGAACTGAACTTGTTTGAGATTTGTCGCGGTCTGGCTCAACGCGGTCATCAGGTGAGTTTACTGTATGAACAAGAAGGCAACTTGTTGGAGCAATACCGTACTTTCTGTGACCATACGATTCCCATCAATGGGTATGGCTTCGATCGCCGCAAGTTGCACGATGTCCTGCGGTTTCTGCCCAGTCTGGCAAGTTTGCCTAAAATTCCTACAGGAAAGGATAGTGTTGTCTTCAGCAATGCCTATCATTCGACGTTTTTTGGTCGTCTTCTGGCTCGCTATCACCAGATTCCCCTGCTCTGTTATCTACAAATTCCTCCCTTTGACTTCAACCGACAGCGACTGTTTGGTTTGCAAGGGGTCAGGCGGTTTATTGCCGTGTCGGATCAGACGCGATCAGTCTGGTCAAAGTTGGGATATGAGCCGGATAAGATTGATCTGGTTTACAACGGGACAGATACCAACAAATTCACGCCTGCCACGGATTTTGCTCAAGTGCGGCAGCAATGGGGCATTCCTGAATCGACTCGTGTGATTTCCTTTGTCGGTCGTCTGGATAAGGAAAAGGGCATTGAAACCCTGATTAAAGCCTTTGCTTTAGTCAAACAGACCTATCCAGATGTCAAGCTCTTGATTGCTGGAAAACCTTTGTTGCATGTCAGTTTGGAGAAGCAGAAGGAATGTCCTGAAGAGGGGATGAAATATCAGCGATCGCTGGAAGCCCTGTTAGACCAACTGGGGATTGAGGATTCGGTTGCCTTTTTAGGACATCTGACTCAAACCGCTTCTCTGTATCAGGTCAGTGATGTCACTGTGATGCCCAGCCTCTGGCCGGAACCATTTGGCAGAGTGATCATTGAGGCGATGGCCTGTGGAACTCCGGTGATCGCCAGTCGTACTGGAGGCATCCCTGAAGTATTGACTGGGAAGTTTCAATCTCATCTGGTGGACCCAGGAAATGCAGTTGATTTGGCAACGGCCCTGCAATCCATCCTGCACTGGCGCGAGACAGATCCCTCTCTGGGTATGAGAAGCCGTGAGTATGTGTTGCAGAAATTCAGTCTGGATTCAATGGTCGATGGGATTGAGAAAATTCTTTTCAAGGTGGTGAACGATGGCTAATACTCGCAAGGTTCTTTCCATCATTGAAGAATATCTGGGGCACAAAACTTATGGGCATTTAATGAGAACTCATTTTGCTCAAGTATCTGCCTGTAATGTCGATTTTTGCTGGTATAACGACGATCGAGAAATTCACACTCGCATCCTGAATCGATTACTGAGTTATGTTCCGAAAAATTCCTGGCTGCGTGATCAAAATCTAACCGCTCATCTGCTGCGAATTCAACTGGGATTTGCGTACATGGCGCGACGATTAGCCTTACAGAAGTTAAAACAATCCAGTTACTCTGTTCTGCATTTCCATACTCAACCTCTGGCCTACCTGTCTCTGGATTTAATGGAGCAATGGCCAACTGTAATCAGTATCGATCGCACTATTATCCAGGTTGCCAAGGAGAAAACAGATCCTCAACTTCATTGGACATACCGCCCTCACTACGAGATTGAAAAACGAGCCTTTGAAAAAGCTGCTGCCATCGTTACTTTTTCTGAGAGTACCCGTCAGTCCATGCTTCAGGACTATGGCATTGATTCCAGCAAAGTCAGAGTCATTTATCCCGGTGTTAATCTGGCTCAGTTCTCCCTTCCTGAAAGTCCTGCAAAAGTGACTCACCAGCCTTTTACTATCCTGTTTATCGGGGGTGATTTTGAACGTAAGGGCGGTCATGATTTATTGGCAGTTTTCTTGCAAGGATTTGCCAACGATGCAGAATTACATCTGGTCACTACGGCTCCCATCCACTGTAATCATCCCAAGGTTCATATTCATCGCCAGATTGAAGCTTATACCCCGGAGTGGTTGCAGCTTTATCATCAAGCGGATGTATTTGTCATGCCCACCTATTCAGAACCCTTTGGTTGGGTATTTATTGAAGCAATGGCGGCTGGATTACCGATTATTGCCACGGCCATTAGTGCGATTCCTGAAATGGTGCGACATGAAGAAACTGGATTACTGACTCAACCGGGCGATCGTCCAGCCCTGGCCCAAAGTCTCCGCACTTTAATGAATAACCCTCAACTACGTTCCAATATGGGTCTTAGAGCACGTCAACTCGCCACCCAAAAATTCAATGCCCACAAGAACTTCCAGATCCTTGAATCTCTGTTTCGGGAGATTGCCGATAGAAATTCTGTAGACCCCTCCCCGAAACGGAGAGGGAATTTGAACAGTCCCCTTCCTTTGTAGGGAGGGGGATTAGGGGGTAGGTCTCAGGGATTACCTCCAGCACCAACTTTGACTTTGATGGGCTTCTCAATTCAAACCTCAAAACTTAGAACTCAAAACTTCCTACCTCGTCCATGAACATCCTGTTTACCTGCCACTACAACTTCAATCCCAACGCTGGCGCGATCGGCGTGACGTTACGGCTACAACAAGAATATCAGCGCCTGGGCCATCAGGTGAGCTTCTACTGCCTGGATGACCTTCCCTCCCGTCTGCATTCCCTGCTGAAAGTCGCTGCCTTCCCGCAATTTGTCGCCTCCCACATCTCCACCCTCAACCGCCAGCAAGGATTAGATGTGGTCGATGCCTCTACTGCAGATAGCTGGTTCCACTCCTTCCTGCGCCAATCCAAAATCCAAAACCCAAAATCCAAAATCCAAAATCCTCTAGTGATCGCCCGCTGTCATGGTTTAGAACACATCGAGCACGAGGAATACCTGGAAGAAGTGCGTCGGGGAAATTTGCGCTTTAGCTGGAAATATCCCCTGTACCGAGGTAGTGTGCGGCTGTGGGAAGCGGCAGCTTCCATGCGAAATGCGGATCTCGGTTTGTTTTTGAATCAACGCGATCGTGCCTATGCCATCGATTGCTTAGGTGTCCGTCCGGAAAAGGCCCATGTGGTTCCCAATGGCATTCCTGAATCCTTTCTCCATCAGCCCTTTGAGCCGTTGACAGACACACCAATTCGGATTGCTCAAATTGGCAGTTACATCATCCGTAAAGGCGTACATTATGGGACTCCGGCCCTGAATACGATCCTGACTCGTTATCCCCAGGTTGAGGTGACATTTCTGGGAACGGAGTGTTCACCTGATACTCAAGACTCTCCCGCTCAGGTGTATGCAGATTTTGATCCGGCTGTGCGCGATCGCGTCAAAGTGATTCCTTACTATGCCCACGCTCGCTTACCGGAGTTGTTAAAAGGGCATCACATTAAAGTATTCCCGACAATTTCTGAAGGGTTTGGGATGGCCTTAATTGAAGCCATGGCCTGTGGTCTGGTGCCAGTGACAACCAACACTCCAGGGCCACGGGAAATTGTCAAGGATGGTCATGATGCTCTGATGGTTCCCTGCCGGGATAGTGAGGCGATCGTGCAGGCGTTAGAACGATTAATCAGCGATCGTCCTTATCTGGAACAGTTACGTCGGCATGCTTACGAAACGGCTCAGCGATATAGTTGGGCGGCGATCGCTAAAGACAATCTTGCCTTCTACGAAAAAGCCCGTTATCTCAGAAAGGAGTTGCCATGAGTGCGTCTCTACAGCAAATTTCTACCGTCATCATTGCTCGAAATGAAGAGGAATGTATTGCTCAGGCGATTTGTTCCTGTCTACCATTTTCTGATGAAATTGTCTTAGTTGATAGTGGCAGTCAGGATGCGACCGTACAAATTGCCAAAAATTTAGGATGTCAAATCTACTTCCATGAGTGGATGGGCTATGCCATTCAACGGAATTTCGGGGCTGAAAAAGCCAGTTACGATTGGATTTTCTTCATTGATGCGGATGAAGTAGTTGATGAACAACTAACTCAAGCATTACTGAAGTGGAAGCAGCAACCCCAGGTAGAGACTAAGGCATTTGCAGCGCTGCGAATTGGGGATTTCTGGGGCAAATGGCTGGATACTCGTCCAGAAAGTCACACCCGCCTGTACAACAAGACTGTATTTCGGATCAAAGATGTGCTGGTGCATGAAGGCCCGAATGTGAATCAGGAACAGGTTGTGCGTTTGCCAGGAGTAATCTGGCATTACGGCTTTCGCAATATTAGCGATTTAGTGATGCGATTTAATCGCTATACCGATCTGGATGCCCAGCAAGCCTATTGCCTGGGTAGTCGCTTTAACTGGGTGCGATTATGCCTCAAACCGCCTGCTAAGTTTTTTCAACAATATCTCTGGTATGGAATGTATCACCAGGGATTGGCTGGCTTTACGCTGGCGATGTTATGGAGTTACTACATTTTTTTGAAAGAAATCAAACTCTATGACCTTGATTGGCAAGCCAATCATGCTCTGGCGATCGCAAATCCATCTGGTAACTCCCTTGTAAACAGAGAAATCCTTCTGAAGTAAGCTATGCAGACTTACGCTTCTACCCGTTCTACCCTGCCCAGATTACAGCCTACCCTGGCGTGGACAGCGATTCTGGGGCTGATTGGATTCTCCGTCCTGTGCTTATTGGTACATGCGGGAGGATTGCTGCGGCTGGCTTATCCGGCGGGTGCTCTGGTAGTGGGAATTCTGTTATATCAGCGTTATCCCATTCTCTACCTGGGATATACCTGGTGGGTTGCTTTTCTAACACCCTTCCTGCGTCGCCTGATTGACTTTCAGAGTGGCTGGCTGGATCCCAATCCCGTGTTACTGGCTCCCTTTCTGGTGATGTTTGTGACGGCAATGACCTTTGTGCAACAGCTACCCAGGGTTTACCGTCGGGATGGCTTGCCCTTTATCCTGGCCACGATCGCCATTGTCTATGGTCTGCTCGTCGGATTAATCAGGAATCCGCCTGTTTCGGTAGTGGTGCCCTTACTGAATTGGTTGGCCCCGCTCTTATTTGGCTTTCATCTGTTTGCCAATTGGCGACATTACCCGGAATATCGACAGAATCTCCAGCGCACCTTTGTCTGGGGGGTTCTGATTACCGGAGTCTATGGGGTTGTGCAATATCTGGTTGCCCCTGACTGGGATGGGTTGTGGCTGATCAATTCTAAATCGGTTGCCTTTGGAACTCCTGAACCATTAGGAATGCGAGTTTTCAGTACGATGAATTCTCCTGGCCCGTTTGCTACGGTGATGATGGCTGGTCTGGTGCTGTTATTTACCAGTCGCAGTTCCATCCGGTTTGTGGCGGCTGGAGCAGGGTATCTGGCTTTTCTTTTGTCTCTCGTGCGATCGGCCTGGTTGGGGTGGGCTGTCGCTCTATTAACCTTTATCCCAGCCTTGAAGCCTCGATTACAGATGCGGTTAATCATCACAATTCTGGTGATGGCGATCGCGGTGATTCCGTTAATTAATCTGCAACCCTTTTCCAGTGCCATCTCAGCCCGTTTAGGTTCTCTTTCGGATACGCAGAATGATGTCAGCTTTAATGCCCGGTTAGCCGGATATGACGAAATTCTGGGAGCCGCCTTCTCTGAAGTTCCTGGACAAGGTTTAGGATTCGTGCTGGCAAGTGACAATCTGGGCAGCAATGACAGTGGCATTCTCACGATTTTGTTTGCTCTCGGATGGCTGGGTGCTTTGCCCTATTTAGCAGGCATTTTTCTATTGATCCTCAGTCTATTTCAGATTACTGAGGCAGCTTCAGATACCTTTATCAGTGCCGCCCGTGCCATTAGTCTGGGAGTGTTTGTTCAGATTGGGTTGGGCAATCCTACCATCGCCCTCTCCGGAGTTGTGTTCTGGGGTTTTGCAGGAATGGCTTTAGCAGCCCAACGCTATTACCGTTGGCAACGTCAGGAGGAGTCATGAGTCAGCCCGTCTCTCCAACACCATCTCTGTCTATCCATTGCTGTCAAATTGGCGTTTGCTTTCAATCTGTTCGCTGTATTCGGTCATGGTCTGACGTTTGCATTGCTGATTTTAATCGCCCTGACTCTTGGCTGTCTGTTCTACCTTAAAGTCAAAAAACCATTAATTACAGCTTTAAGGAAACAACTTCTACTGCCACCAGTTCGCAAATCCTATCACACTCAGTAGGATGCTTATGAAGATTCTATTTCTCGATCAAAGTGGAAACTTGGGAGGTGCAGAACTATGCTTACTCGACATTGTGCGGCCTTACCGCGATCGCGCCCTGGTGGGTTTGTTTACGGATGGCCCATTCAGACACCTGTTAGAACAACACCAGATTCCGGTGCAGATATTGAGCGATCGCGCCATTCACGTTCGGAAACAAAGCCATTGGTGGCAGGGATTGAGTAGCCTCGGACAATTACTGCCGATCGTGGCTCAAGTTGTGAAGCTCAGTCATCACTATGACCTGATTTACGCCAATACTCAAAAAGCGCTGGTTATCGGTGCGTTAGCCAGTGTCTTATCCCGGCGACCCCTGGTTTATCATCTGCATGACATTCTTTCAGCGGATCATTTTAGTGCCAGTAACCTGCGTTTGGCTGTCACTCTGGCCAATCAGTTTGCCATTCAAGTGATTGCCACCTCTGAAGCGGCACGGGATGCCTTCATTGCAGCGGGAGGGAAGGCGGCTCGAACCACTGTAATTTACAACGGGTTTGATCCAGCTTTTTATCAACGTCCTATCCCTGTGGATCCAATCCGAACTCAATGGGGCTGGCCAGATCGGTTTGTAATCGGTCACTTCAGCCGCTTATCTCCCTGGAAAGGACAGCATATTTTGCTAGAAGCGCTGGCTCATTGTCCTGAAAACGTAACTGCCATATTTGTGGGAGATGCTTTATATGGTGAGCAGAATTACGTTCAGGAATTGCATCAGCAAGTCAAAGAGTTGGGATTGCAACAACGGGTGCACTTTTTAGGATTTCGTTCAGATGTGGTGGCTTTAATGCATAGTTGTGATGCGATCGCGCATACTTCAACGGCCCCTGAACCTCTGGGACGGGTGGTGGTAGAGGCGATGCTGTGTGGTCGTCCGGTGATTGCAGCCCAGGCTGGAGGCATGACCGAGTTAATCAAATCTGGTCATACGGGATGGCTGGTTCCACCCGGAGATGCGATCGCTCTAGCAAACACAATCATTCATTGTCAGTCTCACTATGAACTGGCGATCACAATGGCTCAAGTGGCCAAAGAGCAGGTTAGCCATCGTTTCCATATCAACACGGTTCATCAACAAATTGCTCAATTATTCCATCAGATTTCGACTCACTCAGGCATTGAGTTGCCATTACAACAGTCACCCCTTGAACTTGGAGGATAAATCATGACGTATACCGCTTCAAATCCAACTGTTAGCTTTTTTCTCCCAGCATTGGATGGAGGAGGGGCTGAACGCGCCATGTTGCATATCGCACAGGGATTAGCTGCCCAGGGGATGAAGGTGGATCTGGTTCTGGCTCAGGCGCGGGGAGCTTACCTGGATAAAGTACCGGCTTCAATTCGGATCGTGGATTTGCAGGCGCAATTTCCTGTTCTGATATCTAAAACTCTGGCGTTACATCGCTATCTGCAACAAAAACAACCGGAGGTGTTATTTTCGGCACTAGATATTTTGAGTTCGGCAACCTGGGCGCAACGGTTAGCGGGAGTGTCTACCCGAATTATCATATGTGTGCAAACCCATCTCTCGCAACAATTTCGTGATCATCAACCGTATACGATCGGTCGCCTCAGACCGCACTTTGTTCGCTGGTTTTATCCCTGGGCGGATCAGATTGTGTCAGCGTCACAAGGGGTAGCAGCCGATGTGGCTCAGATGACGAGAGTTCCTCTGGAATCAATTCAGGTGATTTATAACCCGGTGGTCACGCCTGAAGTGCTGGAGAAGTTGCGTCAACCGATCGATCATCCCTGGTTTGCTCCTGGGGAACTACCTGTGATTTTGGGGGTCGGTCGGTTGGTGAGTCAGAAAGATTTTCCTACCCTGATTCAGGCATTTGCCAGAGTCCGGCCTGGTTATCCATCCCGCCTGATGATTTTGGGGGAAGGGGAAGATCGCCCCAAACTAGAAGCGATGGTACGGGAATTGGGATTGGAGAATGCCGTTGCCCTGCCAGGATTCGTAGAAAATCCCTATGCTTATATGGCTCATGCAGGTGTGTTTGCGCTGTCCTCGGTATTTGAAGGATTTGGTAATGTTGTCGCCGAAGCCTTAGCCACCGGAACGCCAGTGGTATCAACCAATTGTCCCAGTGGCCCTGCAGAAATCTTAGCCAATGGTAAGTATGGGCATTTAGTTCCTGTAGGTGATGCCGATTCTTTCGCAGATGCGATTATGAAAACGTTGCAGAATCCAATCGAGTCAAAGATTTTGCAACAGCGATCGCAAGATTTCTCTCTCGATCGCATCACCCACCAGTATCTAAGCATTTTAGATCGTCTTATCCCGGATGCCTCACCTCAGACACAAACCTCCAGAGTTCCAGTTAAGACCTAAGAACGTTGAATGAAATAATCTGTGTAGGTTGGATTCAAGCATGAAATCCACCATCTCTAAACCGTTGGATTTCGTATCTCAACCCAACTTACGCAAATTTCTTGTTTCTAATTCCGATTCATTTCTCACCAATCCAAAATCGCCAATCCAAAATCACAGGGGTCTACCAATGCGAATTCTCCATCTCCTGAATGATATTCGTGAACTGGGCAATGGAATTATCAATGTTGCTGTGGATCTGGCTTGTTTACAGGCCAAAGCCGGATATGAAGTCGCTGTTGCTTCTGCGGGGGGAGAATATGAGGCATTGTTAGCGCAGTACGGAGTGCGTCATTTCCACCTCAACCAGCAACGACGACCACTCAATCTATTCCGTGCCGTGAATTGTTATTGCCAAATCATTCAATCCTTTCAGCCTGCGATCGTTCATGCTCACATGATGACAGGGATTGTCCTGGCTAAATATGGTCAAACAAAATACCCCTATGCCCTGGTCTCCACAGTTCATAACGAATTTCAGCGGAGTGCGGTGTTGATGGGATTGGCCGATCGCGTGATTGCGGTCAGTCGTGCTGTGGCGCGATCGATGGTGCAACGGGGAATTCCGGGTGCCAAAATTCGGGTTGTGTGTAATGGCACCCTCAATAGCCCGCGTGATCGCTTTTCTGCGGCAGCATCCTTACCCCCTGTTTCCTTACAGCGTCCGGCCATTACTACGGTCGCTGGTATGTATCAGCGCAAGGGGATTGCTGAATTGATTGCGGCCTTTGAGCAGGTGACGCTGACGATTCCCAAAGCCCATTTATATCTGGTAGGGAATGGCCCCGATCGGCCTAAATTCATGGCCCAGGCCCAACGTACCGCGGTAGCCGATCGCATTCACTTTGAAGGCTTCCAACCTCAGCCAGTCCGCTATCTGCAGGCAACCGATGTGTTTGTGCTGGCCTCTCACCAGGAACCATTTGGTCTGGTACTTTCAGAAGCGCGAGCGGCCAGGTGTGCCATCGTTGCCAGTCAGGTGGATGGTATTCCAGAAGCGTTAGACTCTGGTGAAGCAGGTCTTCTAGTCCCACCTGGCCATATCGAGAGGTTAGCGAACACCATCAGTCAACTGTTGAGCGATCCTGGCCTGCTTGATGCCTGGAAATCACGATCGCACCAGAATCTAGAGTGGACACAGGTAAGCCGAATGCATCAGGAAACTCTGGCAGTTTATCAAGAGTTGAAACTTATTGTGTGTACACAGTAGCTGATCAAGGAGGAGAACCAAGCCGAAAACGGTTTGAAGTCTCCCTTCTTAACCATTGCAATCCTGGAAATAGACGTTTATCCATGATTCACAACCAATAACCAATGACCAACTAGCAATGTAGGAGAAACACTATGACCAACAATTCAGCAAGTCATCAAGCAACTCATCCAGTCGCTTCGCAGAATAACCAAAAGATTCTCTCGATTCAGGTACTGCGTGGATTAGCGGCAGTATTGGTGATTCATTCCCATGCGATCGGTCATCAGATGAAGCTGAATAATGGAGAAGCTTTTCAACACCAGTTTTTCCACTTATCGAGCTTTGGAGCTGTGGGAGTTGATATCTTTTTTGTGATTAGTGGCTTTATCATCACTCTAGTTGCCAGAAAGTTTGTTAGAGAGCATGGCTGTCAAGATTTTTTTGCCAAACGGTTACTCCGTATCTTGCCCATTTACTGGGCCTTGACTCTGGTTGAGTTAATTCATGCATTTGTGCGCCATCCTGAGCGATCGCCCCTCAGCACAACCATCAAATCAATTATTCTGCTGCCCATTTTTGATCAAGAGAACTTTATCTTCCCCATTATTAGTTTGGGCTGGACTTTATCCTTTGAACTCTATTTCTATCTAGTTGTAGCTGTATTTTTACTTTTCAAGCGCAAGAACTTTATTGTTCAACTGATGGCATTCATGGGTTCGCTGGTTTGTATCGGATTATTTGTACCGGAGATTAGCAACCCGCTATTTAGGTTCATGACCAATCCGATTATTATTGAATTTTTACTGGGCTGTTTGATTGGTATGCTCTATCTTTCCGGTTCACGATTAAAGTCGAATGTATCGTATGGATTGCTAGGAATAGCAATTTTAATGTTTCTAGGAACGATTATTTTAGGCAATGGCGATACCAGCAGAGCCGAAACCATTTTGATTGATGATCAGGCTCCAATTCGGCTGTTATTGTGGGGTCTTCCCAGTGCCGCTTTAGTAGCCGGATTATTATTTCTGGAACTAAATCAGCGACTTCAATTTAATCAGCAATTGATTTTGTTTGGTGATGCATCATATTCGATCTATCTAACACATTACTTTGCTCTGACCGTGTTTACAAAATTCTGGTATATTTCTCGTCTACCATTTCCAGACTTGTTCATCATCCTGGCTATTATCTTTGCTACTTTCGTAGGTACTGGTTTCTACCTTGTTGTAGAAAAGCAGCTACTCCATTATCTCAACTGTAAGTATCAGCAGTATTGTAAGCAAAGAGATGGCAGATGAGCCGATCCCCTGGAGTGGCAGAAAGAAGCCCAATAGGTACTTACCGGGTAGCAGGGGTAAGCTGTACGAGTAATGGGTAGTCAGGAACGGTTAAGGTCAACTGATTAGGAGCAGTATATTGGGCGATCGGGGTGGTAGACTGATTCGGTAAGTAAGTTGTTGCCTGACTAATGGGAGTTGTAAGGTTCAACGTTACCGTTTGAGCATAATTCTGATCCGTACTGGGAACCTCAGACCAGAGCGCCAGATAAAAATCACCATTACTCTTCTGCAATAGTGTGTGATGAATATTCTGAACATCGCCACTAAAAGAATAACTGAGAGAAGCCGGTGTGAAGGTTGTATGCGTATCATTTAGCAATCGCATCAAGTTTTGTTGGGCGATAAAGGCTGGTTTAGGAGAACCATCGTAGCGCAGCAAGCCAAAGTTATCTTCGCTATGAGTTGGGTCTGGCCGCTGATCAATCAGTTCGTAGGAGAAGGTGCGGTAGACTCCCTGATTAAAATTTTCTAAGAACAATCTGGGGATATATTTACTTTGCACGATTTCAGACACTGCCCGTCCGGTAGCCGGAGATCCAGTGTAATATCCGGTTTCTGTTGCCATCATTGGTTTAGTGCCAAAGGATTGACTACGGTTTGCCAGGTCCCGTACCAAATTGCCATCCCCCGGATAGCTGGGGTTGTTATAGGGATGGAAATTGCCGTAATCAATCCACTGGCTTAAGTCTCCGATCTTGCTACTGGAATCACTAAACACAAACGAAGGGCCAATGATACTGATTCCCTGAGTTGCGGGATCACTTTTTAAGGCTGTAAAGGTGTCACGGGTGAAATCTCGGACATAAGGCACCCAGTTTGAGGCATTAATTGTTTGGCCGTTGTGGGTATAACCGTTGGTGTAAAAAACATCGAACTCATTCAAAATCTCGACCGCATCCACCGCATTCGGGAGCATATTCTTCACCAACTGCTGCACCGTATAACCTGGCGGGTTGATATTGTAGGAAGAATCCGGGCCAACGCCGATGTCAGGATCGATGACTAAGGTTGATTTGATTCCTACACTGGCCAGGTCGTTAATTCGTTGAATCCAGGTCGGATCACTGCCCCCATCCCGGATGTGCTTGACTCCCAGTTCTTGCAGGCGTTGCTTAATTAGAGAGTAGTTGCCGTAAGCCGTGTCATAGTACCGGATATGAGTGTTAATACCGATCGAGTCAATGAAACTAGCAGCAGGTTTTGCCGTTTCTAGAACTGAATTAGCACTCAACATAGAACTCGAAAAGAGTTGACTTTGGGGAATAATCTCCTTTGTTTGGCTGGGACTAGACCACATTAATTGAGCAACAGCATCGCCTACTAGATCGTAATACTCTAGTTGAATGGTATAAAGCTGGCCTGCATTCAGAGTAATAGTGCCACTGTTTTCAGTTGCTCCATGAGGTAGCCAGTTGTCAATCAGGGGTATACCATTCACCCAAAGCCTGATTCCGTCATCAGAATTGGTATAGAAGGTATAGGTTTCCGAGTATTTGGGCTGTACTTGTCCTGTCCATCGTACAGAAAAGTTGTCGGATGGTAGGGAAGAACTGGGTGCGCCAGCTTGCCATAAGAAGTTAACGGTTGGATCGAGTTTAGTTTGTCGCAGAATATTAAAATTGCGCCCCTCATAGTAGTCTGCTTGTAATCCGTTAACTAAGGTAGATGAGGTTGCGGTAGCAGTCTGGGTGATCAAATCCATGAATCAAAAGTTGAGACGACTAAGTTGAGGCGTTATTAGCCAAAATTGCTTAAGATGCTTGACGAATAGATGGAGTGTTTGAGCGTAGTCAAACACCACGATCGCAAAAGTCACTGGATTACATTTGGATGTCCGCTTTTCTTACTGGTTAAGTACCAAATTCGGATACTGAATGATTTGCCTGCAAGCGTTTAACTATCCCTTTAAGAGACTTAAGCAAGAGAGATAGAAACACTATTTCTACCTAAAGGAATAGATACAATGATGTGCTTCACAAAAGCTTTAGGAAACTTATTAAACTTTTGCGATCGACCTTTATCAGAGTAGCGAAATAACTAAGATTTCCAACAGGATTTATACTTAAAGTTATTGTATTCTAAGTTACCAGGTTAATACCGTGATGTGTTTGAACACCTTTACTCGCTGATGCTAGAAGCTGCAGAAATTGTGTTTGTACGGGGAACAACAGAAGCGATTAAGTCGGTGGCTCAGACTTATGGACGGATGACTCTACAACCCGGAGATGAAATGGTTGTGTCAGCGGTAGAGCATCACTCCAATATTGTTCCCTGGCAACTGGTGGCGGCAGTATGATTCGTCAGGTTACGTTTGAGCGAACCACTGATGAGGATCCACCGGCCCGGTTTGAAGCTGGAACGCCCAGTGTGGCAGATGCAATTGGCCTGGGAGCCGCGATCACTTTGGGGTTTTATAACACTTATGCAGAAGTCAATACTTTAGTCGCAGTGTTGCAGCAATGGGCAGCAAAATGATAGGGGTGCGATCGGAGATAAACCTTGTTTAAGTCCAGAACCGGAGTTTCTCTGATGGGAAAACGACCGTTCTCTAGCTGAACCTGGTTTAGGATACAGATTGTATTGAAATTGAACGTTAAGAAATCAAGATTTTCCTAACTCCCTAACGCTCAATTTCAACCTTAGGGAATTGCCATCAAATCATCTCCCAGTTGTAGGACGCGTTAGGCATTAGCCGTAACGCATCGCAGAGATTTTATCTTCGCGCACAGCCCTTAGCTCTCGATTTTGGCAAGCAAGCCAAAGTGGTATCAGCTTTCCCTCAAAAACCTATCAGTAAGGACAAACCGAAGGATCAACTCTCCTCTTTTTACCTTCTGGGGACAGCTTGTTCGAAATTGATGTTATAGGGAGAGATATTTTGGGGCACGCCACCGGCAGGACGAATGGCCT
>JBBIQC010000009.1:24638-25548 GCA_037442585.1 Oscillatoriales cyanobacterium bin_317 | reverse complement strand
TGATTGCCAAGGAGTGCGATCGCCAGAGTTCTCTGATTACCAGCCTGCTGGATCTGGTGCATTTAGAGCGAGCCGTAGACCAGACTTCCCTCCCCCCTCTGCGCTTAAGCGATGTCGTACCCGGCGTGGTCAGCACCTACCAGCCCGTTGCCCAAGAAAAGGGAGTGCGGCTGGCCTATACCATTCCAGAAGGGCTTCCTCCCGTAGCCTGCATGACCAACTGGCTGAAACAGATTGTGATTAATCTTTTGCATAACGGCATTAAATTTACTCCCCGCGGTGGCCAGGTGTGGGTACGGGCCAAGCAGCAGGGCGATTATGTGCAACTGGAAATTCGGGATACGGGCATTGGGATTGCTCCCAGCGAAATTCCCAAAATCTTCGATCGCTTCTACCGGGTACGACAATCCACCGATGATTCCAGTGGTGCAGGCTTGGGACTGACGATCGTGCAGCAACTGCTGCTCCACTGCGGCGGTTCCATTTCTGTAAAAAGCAAATTAGGAGAAGGTTCTACCTTTAATGTGCTACTGCCGGTGTATCGGAATCCGTCGGAGCAGTCGATCGGGTAGCTAAACCAAGTCCAGTGAGAGAACGGTCGTTTTCCGATCAGAGAAACTACGGTTCTGGACTTGGACAAGGTTTAATTCAGAATGCGCTAAAATCTAAACTTTCTTTGATAAAGGGGTTACTTCGCGTTTTAATACCCTAAGTTCCACTGCTTGACAGGATTTGCCGAGTTTCCAATGAAGCAACCGTTCGATTTTTTCCTTGAGCGCCAAATTTCTCGTCGGGCGTTACTCAAGTTGGCTGGTGTGAGTACTTTTGGAGGGATGATTGGTTACTCCCGCTTTGCAAAACCTGAACCAACTGTTTTTCAACAAGATTCCCTGAGTTTGCCAACTCGCTT
>JBBIQC010000009.1:11043-24611 GCA_037442585.1 Oscillatoriales cyanobacterium bin_317 | reverse complement strand
GGAGGATTAGCGGGGCTGGCTTCTGCTTATGAACTCTGCCGTCGGGGGTTTCAGGTCACGCTGCTAGAACGATCGCCCCAACTCGGCGGTAAGATTGCTGGCTGGCCGATTCAGGTGAATGGCGAGACGTTGATGATGGAGCATGGGTTTCACGGCTTTTTCCCCCAGTACTACAATTTATGGAGTGTGGTACGAGAACTGGAGATTCAAGCGAATTTTAAGTCTCTCAATTTTTACTCCGTGGTGTACAAGGGCGATCGCTACAATCCCGAAATTTTTCGGCCCAGCCACTCTGCCTTTCCCTGGAACATTGTGGATCTGGCCGTATCCTCTAGTAATCGGCTCCGCTGGGGCTTGAATCTCACCAGTTATGGTCACTGGCAGGTGTTTCGGGAAATTACAGGCTTTAACCCACGAAGCAGCTATCAGCGCCTGGATGATCTTTCCGTCGCCGATTGGGTGAAACAGGACTTTCCTCGCGGGTTATACGACCTGTACTTTCTGCCATTTGCCAAGTCCAGCCTGAATGCGCCGGATGTGCTCAGTGCTGGGGAATTGATGCAATTCTTCCATTTCTACTTCTTTGGTAATCCAGAAGGTCTGGCGTTTAATGGGACCTGTCAGGATATGAACCGCAGTCTGGTGCAACCGATCGCCCAATTCATTTTGCAAAACGGGGGCCGGATCGTTACCGAAGCGGCGGTTACTAATCTCGACTGGCAGCAGGGCAAAATCACCTCTCTGACCTATCAGAAAGGCCGCGTGGAAAACACCACCCCGTTTTGGGTGACCACCAATCCTGTGTTAGATGCAACGGCTCAAAGTCCGCTCAAATTCTATGGAGCCAGCGATCGCGTGTATGCCGTTAACTCCAACAAGTCAGAAGCCCTCTCTATGACCTGCACACATCAAGGGTGCACCGTTCATCCCAATGAAAAAGGCGAGTTTCACTGTCCCTGTCATGGTGCTGTTTACGATCGAGAAGGACGGGTATTGCAGGGGCCAGCAAAACGAAATTTGGATCGCTTCAAAGTCGTGAGTCGGCAGGATGAGCAAGTACAACTGGTCGCCAGCAACCCCAACCCGACTACCTCCAGTGGTGCAGAAACCTTACAGGCTGATTATTATGTGATTGCAACGGATGTTCCGGGCGTGCAACACCTCTTCTCGCAGATGACGGGCGAGGTCAATTCCCAGGTGCGGCAACAAGTTGAAAAATTAGCCCTGGCTGATCCCTTTGCCGTCTGTCGTTTCTGGTTCGATCGCGACTTTGAGTGGCAACAAAGCTGGTTTACCTCCCTGTCTGGCTACCGACTCACCGACAGCATCACCCTCTACCACCGAATTCAGGACGACTACATTGCTTGGGCTGAAAAAACGGGAGGGAGCGTCGTGGAGCTACATGCCTACTGCTATAAGGAAAAGGAATTTCCGACGCAGGAAGCTCTGCTAACAACCTTTGAGCAGGAGTTGTACGAAATTGTGCCAGAGTTGCAGCAGGCAACCCTGCTCCATCGGGAGTTGGTGAACCAGAAGAACTTCTCCGGGTATCCCCCCGGCAGCTATCGCGATCGACCGGCAACCCAAACCCCTGTACCGAACCTCCTGTTTGCTGGAGACTGGGTGAAAATGCCTTTCCCCTGTGGATTAATGGAACGGGCAGTCAGCAGTGGTCTACTGGCTAGTAATACCATCCTGCACCAGGAAGGGTTACAACGGCGGGCCTTACTTACAGTCAAGCCCAAAGGAATGCTGTCGATTTTGACGTAAAGACTGAGAGGGCGTGGGATTTATCCCTTAAGATGCAGCAAAGGTAGTTAAGTATGGTTGCTTAATCAGACTTTTCTGGCTTGCAAGCTAGACAATAGTTGTATTGGCTCCAAGCGTTAATCCCATAGGGTGCTGTTAGCGTCAGCGTAACGTACCGCTTATGCGAGTTAACCTAATGAGTCAGTACAAATAGTTGTCAGGGTTGAAAGCCTGCGAGGAGTATCCTCTTAGCAGAATTAGTGACAGCCATTCAAGCCGCTCGGAGCTTTGTGGCTACTTAAGGAGGCATCTATGGCGAAGCTTGCTTTGCTAATAGGAGTCAGTGAATATCAGGATGGATTAAGCCCCTTGCCCAGTGCGGTGAGAGATGTAGAGGCCATGCAACGGGTATTGCATCAGCCTGAAACGGGTGGATTTGATCAGGTTAAACCGCTCATTGATCCTGATCCACTGCTGATGCAGCAGGAGATTGAAACCTTATTTACCGATCGCTGCAAAGATGATCTGGTGCTGCTTTTCTTTTCCGGCCACGGTATTAAGGACGATACAGGCAAGCTTTACTTTGCCACTCGCATCACCCGTAAAACCCCAAAGGGAGAATTAATCCGTTCCACTGCCGTTCCAGCCAGTTTTGTTTGCGAGATTATGAGCAACAGTCGTTCTAAACGGCAGATTGTGATCCTGGACTGTTGCTTTAGTGGAGCCTTCGCAGAAGACATGACTGCCAAAGATGATGGCTCCGTGAGTATTCAGGCTCAACTGGGTGGAGAAGGACGGGCTGTACTGACTTCCTCGACCTCGACTCAATATTCCTTTGAACAAAAGGGAAGTAACCTTTCTATTTACACGGAATATTTAGTTAAAGGAATTGAAACCGGAGAAGCCGACCTGGATAATGATGGCGCAATCTCAGTGGATGAACTGCACGATTATGCCCGACAACATGTGCAGGAAGCCGCTCCTACCATGAAGCCAGAAATTTATGCGGTGCGGGAAGGGTTCCGGATTCGGTTAGCAAAAGCCAGAATTGCAGACCCTAAGTTGCGCTATCGCAAAGCCGTTGAACAGGCTGCCAGTGGGGGCAAAATTTTCCCTGCCGATCGCCGCCTGCTAAATCACTTACAGACAGAAATTGGACTGTCGATCGCCGAGGCATCCGCGATTGAAGTAGAGGTTTTACAAACTTACTGGGACTATCAGGACAATCTGGAGCAGTATCGCCAAATTTTGGAGAAGGCGTTTCAATCTGAACAGCCCCTGAGTTTACAAACCCAGAGGAAACTTGAACAATTTCAAACCCGGTGGAACCTTAAACCAGAAGACGTGGAACAAGTAGAAGCCCAATTACTCAAACAATTTCACGGCAGTCAAGCTGCTATCAATTCTACCAGTTCTGAGACCGCTGAACGTTTGCGCAATTGGGTTGCTTCAACCGTTGATTCCTCCAGTCCCCCAATTCAAACGGCTCCCCCACCCGCTAAAGTTCCAGTTCCTGATGTGGTCGAAGTTCCTCCGGTTGTTCACCCACCCAAAGAGCATACGACTCGTTTTGGCTGGGTTCTTGCGATCGTTCTGGTAATTGCGGCGGGAGCCGGATACGGAGGATTTCAGTTGATTTCTAAGTTATCTGAATCGTATTCTGTACCCCCCACTCCATCCTCTCAATTTCCAGAAACGCCTGCCGCAGGAACTTGCATGACCAATAATTTCTCTGGCAGCCTAAATATCCGCTCTGGCCCCAGTCGTCAATCAGCGATCGTCAGTTCCCTTAATCCTGAGCAACAAGCCACGGCAACCGGAGAAGAAATTAACGGCTGGATTAAGATTTCTGCGCCTGTAGAAGGCTGGATCTTCAAAAGTTACACGCGATCGTGTTCAACTGTCGAGATACCGCCTCCAACTCCAGCCCCTTTACCTTCACCCGCAGATTCCCCATCCTCTACCCCAAGTCCATCTCCCCCTACCTCCCCTTCAGCAGTCAGACCTGATCCTGAACAGTTTGTTCAAGATTACTTTGCAAACATCAATAACAGAGATTTTCCGCAGGGATGGGCCATGCTCTCAACCGATTTCCAACAAGAAGGATCCGGCGGATATCGTGATTATGCTGAATGGTGGTCAACGGTCGAGCGAGTGGATGTCGTGGAAACTAACCTTGTTGAGCAAACGCCTGACCTCGCTAAGGTGAATATTCGGGTGAAGTACTTTCTAAAGTCAGCAGCCTGCAAGCTGGATGTTAGACAGTGGACACTGAAGTGGGATGCTGATAAGAATAGGTGGCTGCTGTACCATCGTGAATGGTTGGTCGAGCAAAAGGAATTGCTGGATTGCACTTAAGAAAAGGGCCATCTGGGGCTGACGCAGTGCCTCGTCCATGCTACTCTCAACGGTAGTTCTTTAGTCCCGATCGCGCATAGGCAGGCAAAATGGGTAGCCAATCCACCGCCAAAACTATTTTTCTGCTCGCCTCAATGGTGGGTTGGTTGGTTGTAGGTGCTGCCTTGATGTATCTATTTCCCGTCCTGGCCGATCGATTGGTGTCCTCTGACCTGACCCACTTATGGATGGAAAACCTCAGCCGCAGTGGGTACAACCCCATGCTGGGTTGGGTGGGAGGAGGCAGTGCTCTGATTGTGACTGTGGTTGCGACCCTGATCTGGCACCAACGATTTGAAGGCAAAATTTAGTCTTGTAGGTTGGGTTGAGCACCATCAAACTGTTTACCGATCACCTATCAACTTCAGCGAAACCCAACAGCTAGAGGCTTTGTCATACTTTGAATGTTGGGTTTCATGCTTCAACCCAACCTACGTAAGAGACTGCGATCTTACTGAGAGGGATGGGCTTTATAGACTGTCTTCCAGGAATCAATGGTTTTGCCCCCAATGGGATGAGTAATGGTTTTCCCTTGAGGATCCACAAAGCTGATCTGAACTTGCCCTGAACCGGCGTTACGTAAGGCTTGAGCAAGATCATCCGTAATCCCAAACTGGTTATTGGCAGAGGTTAAATGGAATGTGCGATCGCCAATCTTTAAATCGATTGCATTCACGCCAACGGTGCGGTAGGTCGTGCCAGACGAAATTTCATAAATGTGGAGCCAAACCCATTTCTCACTCCAGTTACTGATCAAGCCGGATTCATCGGCATTCAAGTTCCTTTTTTGGTAATCCCGATCGAAGACTGCTATGTAATCCCCGTCAAACTCATCCTTAACCACCACTGGAATTGACCAGGGTAGATTATCGTTAAACCTCCAGGTTGCTCCATCCACGACGGGCAGGGTTGCCAGCAAATCAGAGGGAATTTTGGCGGGTAACGCTTCCCCTGAACCAGAGGGCGGTAGGGATGCAGAACTCTGCTCAGCAGGAGGTGAAGCATTCTGGTAAATCACTTGCCATGCCTTCACGGTTGCCTCTCCAATGGGGTGAGTCACAGTATCACTTCCATCCGCCAGCGTGAACCGCAGTAGCACCTTTTGGGGGGATGCCGTAGAGAGTGAATAGGCCAGTTCATCACTAACCACAAATCGGCTGTTCTCTCCCTGTAAGGGAAATACTTTGCTGCCAATTTTTAGCGTTGCTGTACTGACTGGATAAATTGGATGCTTGGTATCACAGACTGGCACAAAGAAAATCACAACACAGCGTTTCTGAGTTCCATAGCCATAGATGCCAATAAATCGACGATTCCAATTACTAATCTCTCCTGTTTGTCGAATTTGCCTAACATTAGTGCCAGTGGGATAGTTGCGATCGAAAACAGCTCGGTAATTACCTGACTGATGATCCCAAACAGAAACAGGTGTTGACCAGGGAATATTTTCGTCGCTCATCCAGGTTTTACCGTCAACAAGGGGTAGATTAGCTGGAGGGGGAGGATTTTGGCTCACTAATTGCTGGCTCAATAATTGGGTTGAAGTGGCTTGAGCAGCGCCAGCAAAAATTGGAGGCTGAGGCAAGATATTTTGATCAGAAATTTGATTAGAAAAGGGTGCTAAAGCGGCCAAATTGAGCAATACGAAAGTTGAAAAACTAATGCCCAAACCCAGGTGTTTCTTCATAAGAAGACACCTCCTTGAAAATATGTTTTAACTGGTAGCTCCCTGATTTAGCTGAATAATCTACTAGACTTCATGAGTTGTTCTACTTCTAATCTAATGAGGAAAAATAGCGATCGCGCCTTCTGTAATCACTTGGATGTAATTCTTTAGAAAATTCAACTAATCAACTAAAGCGCCTCGATCTGCTCGGCTGATAAATTCAGTAATTGTGTCACTTGGGCAACGTCCATACCGCTTGCCAGCAAATTTCGGGCGGCTTGCAACACCTGTGCTTGGGCTTGTTCCTTCGCCGATCGTTCCTGAGCAGCCTGTTGCTCTGCTTGCTCTGTATCCGTTAGTAGCCATTAATATCGGTTTGCGCGAGATGGGAATCATGACTAACCTCGTTTAGAAAGTGCTTTACGGCGGACGCTGCGACGAAGTTTGATGCTGAGTTTGTTGGTTTCCTGCAAAATCTGTTCGGTGGTGATTTCAGCGACCACTTTGCGGCTAACTTTCTGGTCGAGCCAGTTTTTGACTTCGATCGCCGCCAGGGCTATTTGAGTCAACCGCAACACAAAATCCCAGCGCGATCCTTCATCGTCCAGATCAGGTTTAATGCGGATGGAAGTGGTTAAGGTGCGATCAAGTTCCAGCAGGAGAGCCAGAAACTCAGGTTCCATCAGAAATGCGGCTTTACCTAAAATGTCATCAATTTGCAGTTTAGAGGTAGACAACAAATCGATATCAAAGGAGCCTTGCAACCGGATACTTTGATCAATTTCTGACAGCACCTCGGCAATCCCAACATCATCCCACTCCGGAGAGATTTCTACCTGAGGGAAGCAACTAACCATCCCATATTCGTACACCACATTGGTCGTTTCCCTCAGGTTAGGCGGCAGAATGCAGAGGAGCAGTTTCCCCGTTAGCTCCACTAGCTTGGCATAGACGAAATAGCGCAGAGGCAACCATCGCCGTTCTTCCTGGGCTTTAATCAGGCGATCAATGATAAACACCGTGACCAAAATTCCCACAGCCTCAGAAATGAAATTTGCCAGGATATCTTGGAGCATGGTCTATCTCACTTATGCCGCCACCACAGCAATGCACTCAATTTCAACCAGCACATCTTTGGGCAGGCGGGCGACTTCAACGCAGGCACGAGCCGGAGCCGTGTCTTCCGCAAAATAGCGAGCATAGACTCCATTCATCGCCCCAAAATCGTTCATATCTTTGAGAAAGACGCTGGTTTTGACGACATCATTCAGAGTGGCTCCCGCGGCTTCCAGAATTGCTTTCAGATTAGCGATCGCCTGTTCGGTCTGAGTTGCTACATCAGTCCCCACAATCTCCCCAGTCTGCGGATTGAGCGGAATCTGCCCAGCGACGAAGACCATCTTGCCAGTCGCCGCGATCGCCTGGTTGTAAGGCCCAACAGGAGCCGGAGCCTGGTCAGTGCAAATAATTTCACGAGCCATAGTGGGAAGTTTTGAGTTCTAAGTTGTAGGTTTTCAGTTGTTTCTATTAACTCATAAACCTTGTCCAAGTCCAGAACCGGAGTTTCTCTGATCGGAAAACGACCGTTCTCTAGCTGGACTTGGTTTAACTTAAAACTTAGAACTTAAAACTCATAACTTGGGACGCAGGCCATAGTTGCGGTAGTTGAAATAGTCGCGCAAGATGCGATCGTGGTCGAAGCAGAGGTTGGTGGGAATACGCCAGGGTTCAAACAGATCCAGATGTTTGGCATCATCTCCAGCCTGGGGGTTGCCTGTGGCTGTGGCGAGAAAGACCACACTTAAGGTGTGCTGACGCGGATCGCGCTGTGGATCAGAATACACATGAAATTGATCGACCAACTCTACTGTCAGACCAGTTTCTTCCTGGGCTTCTCGTTGGGCCGCCGTTTCTACGGATTCTCCATAATCGACAAATCCTCCCGGAAGTGCCCATCCGAGCGGTGGGTTTAAGCGCTCAATCAGAACAATGGGCCGATGGGGGCGATCGATCAGTTCAATAATGATGTCAACCGTGGGAGCCGGATTACGGTAAGCCATAAATTTCCTCGCTCGCGTGGTAGAGTCGAGACATTAAAAATTCCTCAGCAAAGTCTATCTTACGCGGGCTTCCCGATGCTGGCTGCTTCAGTCAGGATAAACGGGAAGACAAGCATTTTGAAAGGGCTGTGCCAACCTTTTATACTGAGTGTTCCGTTGCTGTCTATCCCTCTCCTAGCAAATTCACCATGACATTATTTAGAGCCAGTGGAATTTTGTTACATCCCACGTCCTTTCCCGGTCGATTTGGAATTGGTGAACTGGGGCTGGAAGCCTACCAGTTTATCGATTTCCTGGCAGCGAGTGGGCAGCAGTATTGGCAGGTGTTGCCCTTAGGCCCAACTGGGTTTGGCAATTCGCCCTATATGTGTTACTCCGCGGTTGCGGGAAATCCCTTGCTGATCAGTCTGGAGTTACTGCGGAATGAGGGATTCCTGGCAGAGGAGGATTTGGCGCGGGGGCCAGAATTTCCGGGCGATCGGGTGGATTACGAAAAAGTGATTGCTTTCAAAATGCCGCTGTTGCAACAAGCCTGCGAAAACTTTAAGGTGAGAGCCTCGGATATCCAGAAGACGAAGTTTGCAGGCTTTTGTGAGAGCAAAGCATACTGGTTGGATGATTATTGCCTCTACATGGCGCTGAAGGAGGCGAATCAGGGAGCATCCTGGTATGAGTGGGATCCAACCCTGGTGAAACGAGATCCGGCAGCCCTGGATCATTGGGGACGGCGGCTGAATACGGAAATTGTCTTTCACAAATTCCTGCAATTCATCTTCTTCCAGCAATGGTCGGCCCTGAAGCAGTACGCCAACGATCGGGGCATTCAAATCATTGGCGACATTCCCATTTACGTGGCACATGACAGTGCCGATGTGTGGGCGAATCCAGATGCCTTTTGTCTGGATGAGGAAACCTATCGACCATCTCTCATGGCTGGGGTGCCACCGGACTATTTCAGTGCGACAGGACAGTTGTGGGGCAATCCGGTTTACAACTGGGAGCATTTGCAGCAGACGGACTTCACGTGGTGGATTCATCGGTTTGAAGCAATGCTGGATTATGTGGATTTAATCCGCATTGATCACTTCCGGGGCTTTGAGTCCTTTTGGGCAGTGGAACCAGACCCGGAAGTCCCCCCGGAGGAATGGACGGCAGAAAAAGGAGAATGGGTGGAAGCCCCGGGGAAAGAATTCTTTGAAATGCTGCGGGAGAAACTGGGTAAGCTGCCAATTCTGGCTGAGGATTTGGGCGTGATCACCCCCGAAGTGGAAGAACTACGGGATTATTTTGAGTTCCCTGGCATGAAAATTTTGCAATTCGCCTTTGGGTCTGATCCGGGCAATCCCTTTTTGCCGTTTAACTTTCCCCGCAACTGTCTGGTCTATACCGGGACTCACGACAACGATACAACGGTGGGCTGGTTTGAAAGCCGAGAAGACTGGGAACGGGAGGCAATTCTGCGCTATATCGGCCACATCAGTCCCGATGGGATTCACTGGGATCTGATTCGGTTGGCCCTCAGTTCGGTGGCGAATCTGGCGATCGTTCCGGTCCAGGATCTGTTGGGATTAGGCACCTGGGCACGAATGAATTTTCCTAGCAAGCCGGAAGGAAACTGGGAATGGCGCTATTGGGGCGGCAATCTATCTCCCGAACTGGCAGAGCGGTTGCGATCGCTGACTTATACCTTTGGTCGCGCTCCTCAACCGAAGGGACAGCCCCACACATGAAGCGGAAGCCTGGCCCTGGCCTTGCTTTAATCATCAACGGGTTGCGAGGGGGTCAACGGCAGACGGAGAGTAAATAGACTTCCCTTGTCGGGTTCACTCTGGACTTTAATTTCTCCCTGGTGGGAACGGGCGATCGCCTGAGCAATGGCCAGCCCCAATCCCGATCCTCCCGATTGGCGGGAGCGATCGCTGTTCACTCGATAGAAGCGATCGAAAATTCGGCGTTGTTCAGCCGCGGCAATCCCGATGCCCGTATCCTGAATCTGAATCACGGCGGATTGATCCTCCTGACTCAGGATCACCCACACCTTCCCACCGGAGAGAGTGTATTGAATGGCATTCGTCATGAGATTGCCAATCAACCGATACAGTTGGCCTTCATCGGCCAGCACGTACAGGAGATGGTCAACCTGAATTTCTGTGGTCAGCAGGACGTTGGCTTTGAGTGCTAATCCTGTCAATTCTTCCGTCAGGTCAGCAATCACGTCATTCAAACAGCAGGGTTCGTGCTTACCCGAAGCAGCCTGTAAATCCATTCGGGAGAGCAACAGCAAATCCTGCACCAGTTGCGCCAGACGGTTACTCTGACGCTCGATCACCTGTAACGTATTGCGAGTTTCAGTGGGAGAGAGATCTGGTTCCTGTAAGGTGGCTTCCAGTGTAGCCCGAATGGCCGCCAGGGGAGTTCGCAATTCGTGAGCTGCATCAGCCGTAAATTGCTGGATCTGGCGGTAGGAACGGTAGATCGGTTGCATGGCTAACCCTGATAACCACCAACTGGCACCCGTAATCGCCACTAAGGCCAGGGGAAGGCCCAGCAACAGCACCAATCGGATGGTGGCGAGATGATCATCCAGGTCTTGCAGCGATCGCCCAACTTGCACATATCCCCAGGGTTTGCCCGTTTGCGTATTCAAAACCCTGGTCAGTTGCAAAAACCGATTGCCATCGGGGGCTGCGATCGTCTGCCAGGGTTGTAGACTGACGTGAGTTAACTTTCCTTCCGGTTGATCTCCCATCATGACCAGCACCCGTCCCGCTCGATCGGTCAGTCGCAAATAGTAACTGGAGGACTGAACCGGAGCCAATAAATTTCGTTGCTTTGGAGGAGCATTCACGGGACAGGTAGTGCCCACCCGGCAGCACCCCGGCAACAGCTTTTCAATTCTGGCCTCTACCTGATCGGGCTGCTTCAGAACGGGTTCTAACGCTGTATGTAGCTTACCAGTCGTATACTCCAACTCATGCTGAGTCGCCTGCCAGTTGGCATGGGCCATGATGCGGTAAAATCCAATGCCACTTAAACCCAGAATAATCGCCATGACTCCGCCATACGAGGCGGCTAAACGCAAGCGTGTCTGATTAAATAGCTTATTCTGGTGCATAGGTGAGGTTGAGACGGTACCCCAGACCGTAAACGGTTTCGATCAGCCCTTCACAGTTGTACTTTGCCAACTTGCGCCGCAGCAACCGAATTTGAGCGGCGACAACATTACTGGTCGGTTCTGCTTGCAAATCCCAGAGCCGATTTTCGATCTGGTCGCGGGTGAGAATTTGGTTGGGATGCTTCATGAAATATTCCAGAAGCTGAAATTCTTTGGCCGTGAGGGGAATTGCCTGCGGGTTACCCGTCTCATCCTGAACAAACACTTCTGATTTGCCGTAGTCCAGCAGTAAATTACTCACCTGGAGTTGGGAAGCCGGAACTTGAGCCGATCGCCGTTGCAGTGCCCGCAGCCGTGCCAGTAACTCCGCCATGCCAAAGGGTTTCACCAGATAATCATCTGCCCCGGCATCTAACCCAACTACCCGGTCTTCAATACTATCCCTAGCCGTCAGGATTAAGACAGGTAAAGGACTGCGCTTGGCTCGCAGGCGTTGGCAGAGTTCAATCCCTGAGAGGCCGGGTAACATCCAGTCTACGATCGCCAGAATATATTGAGTGGTCGGATTATCCAGATAATCCCAGGCACTGGTGCCATCCTGCACCCAGTCCACGATGTACTTTTCCCGACTGAGAACCCGCTCGATCGCGGCTCCCAGATCCAACTCATCCTCAACCAGTAACACGCGCATAACACAATGGATTGAGATAATGCCAATAAATTTACTGAAATGGGACTTACTGAAAAGGTTTAAGTGTGTTCATCTACTTACTGGAGGATGGGCAGTTAGCCAGCTTGCCGAACCGGGACAAAGTCTCTCACTTCCCCAAGTTTGCGACTACCGACAACTTTAGCAGGCACTCCAACCGCGATCGAGTAAGGAGGAATATCCTTAGTGACTACCGCTCCGGCTCCAATTACACACCCCTGACCAATAGTGACCCCATCCAGTACACTAACGCGATGCCCCAACCAGCAATCGTCTCCTATTGTAATTCCCTTGGATGTGGGGGGCTGGCAGTTAATGGGGATATCTGGATCCGCATAACTCCGATTGGTGGCAACAATTCCCACATAGGGAGCAATCAAGCAGTCCTGGCCAATCTTGACCGACGCTCCGGCCATAATCCAGACGTTTTTATTGATAAAAGTTCTGTCGCCAATTTCAATAATCGCACCATCCTTCGCTTCGATTTCTACGTCTTTATTGATGGTGACAGCATCGCCTACATAAATTTTGCTGCTTGCAGACTCTGCAATTAAGCAACTATTTCGAAGAATGGCCGTATTGTTGCCCAAAAAAATGCTTCTACCACCTGTAATCTCTACTCCTTCCTGGATGAAGGATGTTTTACTCATCTGGGCCAGGATCAGTTGATAAAGTCGTCTCCGGAGTGACCAGGCTTTAGGCACAGGTGGAATCAGGGCAATCAGTCGGGTGATTAAAGATTCCCATACAGGGTTGGCCTTTAATGTGTGGTACTGGTTCTTCATGGCAAAGTTTACTCGTGGAAAGGCGTGAATTCGAATGGATCCAAGCTGCGTAGCCGATAGTTTTATTCTGGCAAACGCTAATGAAATGAGAATGAAATTCTCCACCTTTTCAGACTTTTTTGGAAATTGGCAATCTTTCCCCTTGCAGGGCAAAAAAAATGCTTGAGATTCCCCAACGAAACCTCAAGCAACTTTGCTAGCCAAAAAGCATGATTGTGAACAGCGATCGCGAACTTCAGGCAGGTAAGCCAAAAAATGCGAGATCGATACTTATTACAGTGACAGATAAAGATGAAATTAGTATGAAATTTTTCATCTTCCTCGCCGCCGGATTCTCCACCTAACTGGAAGGTTCAGGATAAAGTTAACTCAATCACTGATTTCTCGCTAAGGATTCAGCCCATGACCCTACAACTCACAGTTCCCAATATGGCCTGTTCCGCCTGTGGTGAAACCATTACCAAAGCTGTTCTGGCAATTGACCCCGCTGCCCAGGTGGAAACCGACCCCAAAACGAAGTTAGTCAAGATTGAAAGCCAGCAATCTGAAACGGCCATCAAAGAGGCCATTACTGCGGCTGGTTACACGATTGCCTAGAATCTTGAGGATTAGTTGTGTGGTGATCCAGGGAACCCGCCAATGGCACCAGGATCGGCAGTGAGACATTAATTGCAATCAGTCTAACTAAATGGCCTGCAGTAACAATCTCCACATTCCGGTCTAAGCCCAGCGCAATCCAGATCATTTCTGGAGAGCCACCGGGAGCCGTTACTAACAGGCAGGTCAGCCAATCCCAGGAGGTCAATAACATGGCTAAACCGGCTGCCATGATCCCGGTCAGGAACGTCAGCAGTACTGGAATCAGGGCATGGACGATCGCCCCTTTCCGCAACTTCGGGCTGATTCCCCAATACTCGCCGATCGTCAGTCCCAGCAGAATTTGACCGATCAGGTTCAGCAACGTGGGCAGACTGAAATCTACGGATGGAAACCAGGGCAGCAGGTTAAATCCCGTATTGAAAACGGTGCCGACTCCGATCGCGCAGAGCAACCCTGCCACCGGAATTCCGAAGCGGGTTCCTAGCCT
>JBBIQC010000009.1:10640-10982 GCA_037442585.1 Oscillatoriales cyanobacterium bin_317 | reverse complement strand
TCAGGGCGTTCTGGGTTAAGGAGTGCAACAAAGATCCGGCATCGGTTTGCTGAGAGACATGGCTGATCAGGGGAATGATAAAGGTAATGGCGGTAAACCGCATTAACTGCACCATCGATACCAGAGCAGGGTTCCGTCCATAGTCGGCAGCAATGCTGGCCATCACACCAATATTGCCGGGAGTTGTAGCCAGCAGTCCGGTCAGCACATCGGTTTTAGCGACCCGTGAGTAAAGATAGCCAACTCCAATCCCACTGCCTAACAGGAACAAAGTGAGCAAGAGCAGAACTGGCAGTTGAGTGGAAATGAGGGTGAGATCACTGTGCTGAATTGAAAAGCCGA
>JBBIQC010000009.1:0-10630 GCA_037442585.1 Oscillatoriales cyanobacterium bin_317 | reverse complement strand
ATCAAACTTCATGTTTCCGTTCACGCGCTGACCCGGCATGTTGAATTGAACATTGATCAAAAGGTTCTTGAACCAAAGGACTATTCTCGGCGAGGCCCTGGCAGTTGAGTGGAAATGAGGGTGAGATCACTGTGCTGAATTGAAAAGCCGACCGTCAGCCCGACCAGCAGTTGTCCGATTTTACGAGCATTGTGATTGGGCTTGAGGACATGGCTGGTGCGATCGCGTCCGATGTAAAACACCAGTGCTCCAGCCGCAATCCCTCCCAGAATCCAGGCTCCCCCTCCGGCCCCCAAACTCAGGAGTACGCCACCGATACAGACTGCCACGATTAGCTCTATGGCAAGGATAGAATAAGTTGAAATGAATTCAGGTTCAACTCTGAACCGAGAAAAAGTAACGTCTGCCAACCCCTGGTTCTCCTGCTGCGTCTTCTAACCCCCCGATCGCTCGCTGCCCAGCAGTCTAGTTCCCAAGCCTCACAGACTACTTGGAGACAGACTTGTAATGCGATCAGCCTATCTCTCACTTCAATACTTACTACACGAAAGCCTATATTTCTGCAAGAAACTTAACTTAACTATAGCTGGATTTACCTTAAGGAACAGAGGCAATTTTTGCTTGCTGCCAGTTTTCTGATGAGCTGGGTCAGCAACCAGTCGTAGCATTCCCCCTTCAACCCCTTTCAGGTTTATAAGCCTGCCTGGATGCGGATCAGTCGTTGCACACACACCAACGCCCGATTTAATTCATGGGGACGGCGCTCCGGATTTGCCAGATACGCCTGTTGCTCATCTTCAATCATCGGGATATCCTGCTCCACCAATCCATCCAGCAACTTCTGGGCAGATCCAAACAGACTATCTTTTACGAAGCGGCGAAAGGCAATCGGCAGCTTATGCAAACCATGAAACGCATTGAGGGAAGTGAAATGAATCAGGTAAGCGCGGGTCTGGGTCAAGCTGACGGGACAGAAGAGGCAATAAATCCGGAAATCTTCACCCAGGCGAGCAGCCCAATGGGGATAAACATAGCTGACATCCAGGGGTTCGGGATGTAGGCGACGCAGTTGGGGAAAGAAAAGCTGGGAAATTGACCAGATTTTGTCGATCCGGTAGTAGCTTTGAGCCGTGTAGTGGGCATCGACCCGGCGATCGTTCTCCTCGATCGACTGCAACTCGGCGGAAGCCCAGGCTTGATAGTCCTGATGCAAGTGCCCGTGGTACATATCCATCAGGTTTTCAATCAGGTAAGAAAAGTGCGCCTGGGCATCAATCACAGATACGGTCGCAATGTAATTCAGGTGCTCCCATTCCGGTAAGCCCATCGGTTCCAAGGAGGTGGCTTGCAGGTCTGCCAGATCACCGGGATAAAGCCAGATGAAACCATCCTGTTCGCGCACCGGATAGTGGCGAATCGCTCCCGGTGGCAATTTCTGATTTGCTTCCAAGTAGGGCACGGTCGTACATTATCCCTTCCCATTCAGCCGCCACCCGTGATAGGCACACTCCAGATCATCTCCCACCACGCAACCGCGACTCAGCTTAACAAAACGGTGGGGACAGCGATCTTCCAGAGCCTGCACCTGACCCTGACTATCCCGGTACAGCACAATGTCTTGCTGCCAGAGGACAACACCTAAGGGTCGATCGCTCACTTCACGACTACGGGCGACAACATACCAGTGGTTGGGATTAATCCCCGCCTGACGCACATCAAAACGGGATGGAACAGAGACAGATGCGTTCATTGCCATTCGGACTCGGACTCACTCACGCCCAAAATTGTAACCCTTTCCCCTCCCGTACAGCCGTTCCAGTCAAACCTCTCTACCTTTCCTGCCGGCTCAGCACTCAGCACTGAATCCTCAGCACTTCTCAAAATAATCCCCACTGAATCTACTCAGGTGCAGACTCTCAACCAATTGAAGACCTGATTAGCCAACAGTTAAAATCGGTTGACTCCTGATCCGCCCATTCCTTCTCCAAACTATGATGTTTTCCCCGCGATCGCAGCAAACGCTTGAGGCATGGCAGCAGTTTCTGACCACCCCATTGGAGACAGTACTGCAACAGCATAGTCAGGTGAGTGCTGAAACGACCCTGCTAGACCTATTCCAGCGAACGGTGTCTACGGTTCCGGCGATCGCAGCAGATTGATCCAGCTTCGATTCAGACGATCGCGGACTTTCAGCACCTGCCTTTAACGACCAAAGATAATTACTTGCGGCGCTATCCGTTACCCCAGTTATGTCGTCAGGGACAACTGGAGCAATGTGACATGATTGCCGTTTCTTCTGGATCGACCGGACAATCCAGTTTCTGGGCCAGGTCATTGACAGATGAATTTCAGATTGCGACTCGATTTGAACAAATTTTTCATGATAGTTTCCAGGCCGATCGCCGTCGCACGTTAGCAGTGATTTGTTTTGCCCTGGGAACCTGGGTTGGGGGAATGTACACAGCGAACTGCTGCCGCCATCTGGCGAGCAAAGGGTATCCCATCACAGTGATCACACCAGGAAACAATAAAACTGAAATTTTGCGGGTGGTTGAAGCCCTGGCTCCTCAGTTTGATCAGGTCGTTCTGTTAGGTTATCCACCATTTCTGAAGGATGTGATTGACAGTGGTATGGCTTACGGGATTAACTGGCGACCCTATCACGTCAAACTGGTGATGGCCGGAGAAGTGTTCAGCGAAGAGTGGCGATCGCTGGTGGGCGATCGGCTCGGATCTACCAATTTCTGTTTTGATTCTGCTTCCCTTTATGGCACTGCCGATGCCGGGGTGTTAGGCAATGAAACGCCCTTCAGTATCCACATTCGTCGCTGGTTCGCCGACCATCCTGATGCGGCTCATGCCCTATTTGGTGAATCTCGATTACCGACATTGGTGCAGTACGATCCCTGCAGTCGTTTCTTTGAAGTGCAGGATGGCACCTTGTTGTTTTCTGGAGAGAATGGCATTCCCTTGATCCGCTATCACATTTCTGACAACGGCGGCTTAATTTCCTACGAGGATATGCTGCAATTCCTGGCTGAATGGGGTTTTAATCCCCTGGAAGATTTAGCAGGTCAGCGTGGCACTCATCCTCTACCGTTTGTCTATGTATTTGGCCGATCGCACTTCACGGTGTCCTACTTTGGAGCCAATATTTACCCGGAAAATGTCACAGTTGGACTGGAGCAGGCTCCTATCTGCAGCTGGGTAACTGGCAAGTTTGTGATACAGGTGCAGGAGGACGTGGATCAGAATAAATCGCTGGCGATCGTGGTGGAATTAGCGCCCGGTGTAGAGGCAGATGAGAACCGACGACAGGCGATCGCAGCGGCTATCCTGCACCACCTGCGACGATTGAACAGTGAATTCGCGAACTATGTGCCAGAGGCGTATCAGATGCCACAGATTACTTTACTGGCGGCTGGCGATCCTGAGTATTTTCCCATTGGAGTCAAACATCGTTACACGCGATCGTAAAAGGCTTAAGGGGCGCTGGGAAAAGGACGGGCCAGGGGTTCGCCAATGAAAATGCCCTGTCCGGGTTGAGCAACACTTTTCCAGTAGGCTTCCAGCAGGGTATCGCCCTGGAAATAATGGAGCATGGCGATCGCCGGGTTGGGAAATTTTGCTGGGAAGTTGCAAGGTTCTACTACCGTGCCATAACTGCCCGTGGCTCCAGCTTCCAACCAGCGCAAACTGCTCATTTGAAAGCTATCCGTAAGCGCTCCCCCCACCGATGTCAGGTGATCCGCGATCGCGCCGGGACGAAATCGATTCGTTTCCAACTTCTGCACCTGGGTCAACCCCGTGAAGTAAAACATAATGTCCGTTTGCTGCTCCAGTACATCACTGTTAAGGATGACTACCTTAAAGGGCGGATCAAAATACTGACTGATCAGGGGATAGAGAGGGGCACGGACATTCCGGGTGTGATCGCTGGTACTGAGTAAATAGGCGGTGCCATCGGGATAGGTGCCATCGGCAGCGACACCCCGATCAATCAGGGCTTTGGCCTGGGCAAAGGTGGTTGCAGCAATCGTCATCGTCGGTCGAATCCGAAAGCGGTCAAAGGGTTTCACCTGCTTCTGATTGAAATAAGGATTGGCCTGGGTAGGCAGACAACCTTTGGCACAAAAGCGATCGTCGAAGCCAAACGCAAAAGCCGATGTGATGGACATACAATCCACCCGGTAGGGAGTCACCCAGGTCAGGGCAAACGCCTGAATTTGTGCTGGAATTTTTGCCTCTACTTCGGTTTTAATCCGGCGAAATTCTCCTTCCGGTAAGGTCGTTCGTCCCGGTTGAAAGGACACGACGATCAAATTCTGCTCTGGAATTCCCCGGCGTTGCTGATAGTAGCGGGCAATCTGCATACTCAAGGGGTCAGCCTGGTTAGCAATAATGGCTAGATTTTGTGCCGATACTCCAGATGGGGACGGAGTGGGAAATACAGCCGTTTTAATCGCTCCGCAGCCGGACAGGGTGAGAAGACCCGTCAGCAGGGAAAATAGCTTAATGAACGGACGATCGCGCACAGAAGTTGACTCAAAAAGATGGTTTTATTCTTTTCCATAGGACAGATCAGTTTACCGGAAAGTTGCACAATCCAGCGCATTCAACCCACCTGGCTACTTTTTTAACAAGGAGGCATCGGGAAATCGCATCAAAACCACCAGGGGTCAGAAATTGGGGCTGTTTTGATTAAAAAGGCTTTCTTACGCATAAAGCGTTGTAGGGCGGCTGGCCCCATGCGAGATCCACCTAAGCCGGAAAATTTGCAGGCATTCTTTTCTCCTTCATGGATAACGGCAGTCAGAGCCGCATCATTAATGCTAATGGCTCCGGCATCAATCTGCTGAGCGATCGCCATTGCTTCTGCTGGCGATCGAGCAAATACGGCAGCACTCAATCCATACTGAGTGTCATTCGCTAAATGTACTGCTTCATCCAGGGAGACAAACGGCATCACGGGCATCATCGGGCCAAAGGTTTCTTCCGTCATCACTTTCATAGAGTGATTGACGTGAGTGAGGACGGTGGGACGGCACCAGAGGCCACCATTCCATGTTTCCACCTGGCCCCCGCAGTGAGCGATCGCGCCCTTCTCATAGGCATCTTTCAGGTGATCCGTCAGAATTGCTGCTTGCCGTTCCGCAATAATGGGGCCAATCTCACCGCTATCAATATGGGGAAACGCCAGATTGAGCCGCTTGGCCTTTTCCGTTAATTGCTCCACAAAGGGGGCATAGCTGGATTCAGCCACATAAATGCGTTCGATCGAGAGACAGGATTGCCCGGTATTGACAACCGATCCCCACAGTAAGGCTGAGGTAGCCTGATCTAGATCGGCCCCTTCCAGGACGATCGCCGGATCTTTTCCCCCTAATTCCAGGAAAGCCGGAATGAAACGTTTGGCGGCAACCTCTGCCACTTTGCGTCCCGTGGCGACACTCCCTGTAAAACAAACTAAATCGACCTGTTCAATTAATTTAGCACCTGTTTTACCATTTCCACTGACATAGCATAAGACTTCTTGCAAGGTGGGGACAGCCGCGATCGTCTGCATCAACGGTTGCACAAATCGTGGCGTAATTTCACTGGGTTTGACAATGGCCGCACATCCGGCTAATAGGGCTGGAATCAGATCAATGGTAGACAGCAGAAGGGGAAAATTCCAGGGGCTGATGATACCCACCAGAGCATACGGAACAGCCGTTTGCTGTAACCGGATAAAGGGAATAGCAGTATTTTTCTCAGTGTCTTGAAGCAGTTCAGGAGCCAGTTTACACCAGCGATCGAGGCTTTGCAGCAAGGAATCGATTTCTAGAATTGAAATGGATAGCCGTCCGGTATCAGTGACTAATGCTTGGGTCAGTTGCTCTCGATGCTGAATAATTGCCTGTTTCCAGTCTTGCAGTACTGCGATTCGCGATGCTAATCCGATTACCTGCCAGTGCTGTTGTGCCTGTCGTAAGCGATCGCACTGTTGCGCTAATTCCTGACCCGTTGGTGGTTGAATCCAATCATCCACTGCCCCAGTCCGAGGATTCCGCACCGGGATTTTGCTTCCTACTTCCGGTTCCGGTTCCCCGTTTCCCATCTCCCTTTTCATATCACCCCCCGATCGCGCAAGCGCTGAATCGTTGCCTGCTGGGTTTGGATAAAGTGCGATCGCTCTATCTCGCCCTGCAACATGGTATTGACCGGATAAACAGACTGGCGATACAGATCGGCATACACCTCAAATCGTTGTCGAGCAAGTAAATTGGTTAACCCTGGACGCTGACGATATCGCCGCAGAGCCGTTAGATCAATCTCAGCGAAGGCCGCCATACTTTCCCCCGCACCCGTCTCCGCCAGCACCAATCCCCGGTAGTCAATAATCTTCGACCCACCATCCGTTGACGCTTGAGGAATTGGGCTGTTGGCAATTCCCGCTGTATTGCAGGAAACCACATACATCATGTTTTCCACAGCGCGGGATAGTTTAGCGGCTTCCTTGGGTGCTCGCTCCTTACCGTAAATTTCCGAGGTGGGATGGAGCAGAATTTCAGCCCCCCGCATCGCCAAACACCGGGCCAGTTCTGGAAACAGAATTTCATCCGAGGCAACGGCGGCTAAATTCCCAATTTCGGTTTGAGCTACGGGAAAGACTCCATCCAAACCATATACGTCCAGATACTTGTCCCAGACATCATGAGGGGTGGGCGCAAACATGGAATTCAGACGGCGATAACGCAACACCACAGCCCCTGACGGTGCCAGCAGAAAGCAGGTTTGAAAATACAGGCCAGGAAAGTGAGTATCCAATTCGTAGGCATTCCCGGCCAGAAAAATCTGGTGTTTCTGAGCCAGTTTCCCTAAAGCTTCGTATTCCGGCCCTGCCATTTCAATACAAGCTTTGTCAGCCCAGGCGGTGAGCGATTCTCCCAAGGGAAAACCGGTCAAAAAATACTCTGGCAATACTACTAACCGACAATCCGGCCCAATGAAGGCAAGACTGGCGGCAATCTGGGGGGCAATTCGGGCGATCGCCTGTTGCATCAGAGCCTGGGCTTCAGCGCGATCGCGGGCATGATTAACAGCGGCAGCCGTTACCTGAAGTGCTAAAGCTCGGAATGAATCTGTCCTGGCGGAAGCTTCCATAAGGGGGTGAGCAGCAATTGTTACCGTTAATCATAAGGCATCCCTCTCCCCCAACCATCTCACAATCCGGTTGACTCTGGAATTACTCCTGCAGTTTCAACTGCGATTGTACGAAGGCTTGATGAGCTTCAGAGCTAATTCCCTGCTGAAGGACAGCTAAAACTTGCTGCATCTCGCCATTCAGTAGCGCGTTAACAGCCAGGTGCAGCCCAGGAAAAATCTGACTACTCAATACTCCCGCTGAATCCGGTGCTTGCAGTCGATATTCCCCTTCCTGCAACCCATACCAGCGAAACTGCCGCTCCTGCACCAACCAGACCAGATATTCCCGCACCCCATTTCGTCGGTAAGCCCGTAATTTGTCATGCAAATCATAGGAGGCGCTACTGGCTGCAATTTCCACAATCAATTCTGGTGCCCCTTCAATGTAATCATCCTCACTGATGCGAGATTGCCCTCCCCAGGCTTCCTCAATTCGGAGGATGGCATCCGGTTGCGGCTCATTGTCTAAATCCAATCGGACAGTGGGATTGTCTCCCAGCATAATACCGGGTGTTGCAGCTTCGTATACTCCTAACCAGGTGATGATTTTGCCATGCGGATTCGCATGTTTTCTGATCCGAACTGGGGATGCCACGTAAACCACTCCTTCAATCAGTTCAGCTTTTTCCAGATGGGGCATAGCGATGTACCGCCGCTCAAATTCGGCTCGGCTGAGGCGATCGCCGCTCTCCAGAATTGGCAGTTCACGAATCGCTGGCCCATCAGATTTCATGTTCAGCCCTCCTGACTATCTCAGATGGTTCCGCCCTGAGTATGTCTATGATAATTGACGGCAAAAGGCAGGAATCCTTAGTCTTGCGTTCGTTGAAAAATCACAGAGAGGTTATTCGCTGGCATGGCTACTGTTTTTACCAGAGCCAGATGGTGGGTTTGAGCGATAGCAACGACATCCTCTAAATTTCGGACTCCCCACTCTGGATTCTGCATCTGGAGACTGGCATCAAAGGCTTCATTACTCGGTGCAGTATGGTTGCCAGCCTGTTTGAATGGCCCGTAAAGATACAAGATGCCCTTGGGAGGTAACAGACGCTTTGCTCCAGCCAGCAGCCCCAGGCAGGCACGCCAGGGCGCAATGTGAATCATGTTGATGTTGACGATCGCCCGGATGGGATGCTGCTGCAAATCCAGGTCTTGCAAGGCTTCCGGTAAAGGCTGCTGCTCTACGGGCCAAACCGGATCGCATACATCCAGCGCGATCGGCGGATACAAATTCTCAGCAGGACACTGTTCTCTCCAGGCGGCAATACTTGCCCGTGCCATTGGATTTGGATCGGACGGAATCCAAAGACGGGGCCTTAACCGGGGCGCGAAAAAAACCGCATGTTCTCCCGTACCACTGGAAATTTCCAACACCGTACCGGATGCTGGCAGAACCTCTGACAACACTGCCAGAATGGGTTCCCGGTTGCGCTGAGTGGCAGGAGCAAATTGGCGAGGATCATTCATAATTCAAAATTCATAATTCATTGAGTCGTCAGTCGGAATACGATCGCGATCCATTCATCTAACCGCTCACACTCTACAACTGCAAACCCTTCTTGGGCAAAAGCGGCTGTAATTTCTGGTTCATAATCTGCAGTAAAACCTGCCGCAATCAGCCATCCACCCTGCTCTGAGCAACGGAGAGCCTGCCGAAAATCGGCGGCGAGCGCCATGTGAACTCGGGCGAAGATATTGGCCACAATCAGATCAAACCGATCGCGGGCTGCCAATCTGGATACAGTTTCAGCCACCTCGCCTCCCATCCAGTGCCCCAGTTCACTGCCCTGACCCAAACTACCTTCCAGAACTGTCACTTGAGAGGCAACCCCATTCAATTCCACAGTAGTCTGGGTGGATGCCACAGCGATGCGATCGTTGTCCAGGGCGACCACCTGTGCCCCTAACTTCGCGGCAGCTACCGTGAGAATTCCTGACCCCGATCCTAGATCCAGAACGTTCATTGAAGGGATGACATACCGTTCCAGTAGTTGCAAACTAAGGCGAGTTGCCGGATGAAAGCCACTGCCAAAGGCAAGAGTTGGTTTTAACCGGATCAAAATTTCCGATTCCGATTCCGGCTCGTAGGAAGCCGTAAATGGTAAGACGACAAATCGGTTGCCAATTCGAGTGATAGGGGAGTTAGATAATTCTGAGGCAGCAGGCTTTTCTGGCACGACAGTTTGCTCCGGAGCCGTGATCATACCCGTTCGGTATAAGGATGAAAATAAATGGCTAATCTCTTCTACAGAGGAACGAGATTCATAGGGGAGATAGAGATACACTACAAACGCAAATTCTGTCGGTGGGCGATCGCTCAGCTTAGAGCGATTGCGGGAAGATGCATCTAACCCTTGAATTTGAATGTCACCTGTATAATTGGCCCCTGCCAGCAACGTGTATACCCAATCCACTGCTTCATTCGTAGCCTCAAAGCTTAACTCTATCCATTTCATAGCTTTGTTCTGCTTAATCACTCTAATGTCCGAATTACTTTGCAGGGATTACCAGCCGCTACCACATTAGCAGGAATATCTTTGGTGACGACACTACCCGCCCCAATAGTCGTATTATCGGCGATCGTCACTCCCGGACAGATAATTACACCACCCCCAATCCAGACATTGTTGCCGATCGTAATGGGGGCCGCTAACTCCCGTCGGGTCAGTCGCACCGTTGGATCAACCGGATGGTAGGCCGTGTAAATCTGCACGTAAGGCCCACATAAGACATTGTTACCGATATGAACGGTATTGCAGTCTAGAATCACGCCTCCATAATTCATGTAGAAATTGTCACCGAGATAAATATTTCGTCCATAATCACAGTGAAAGGGCGGCACAATTTGAGTGTTTTTTCCCACCTTCCCAAATAGTTCTCTGAGAATCTGCGATCGTTGGTCAAGATCTTCTGCTGCCACTCCGTTATAAAAGCGAGTTAGATGAAAAGCCTGCCAACTTTCAGCGGCCAATTCTAGATCGGATGCCAGATACAGCTCATTGGCCAACATCTTTTCTTTTTCAGTTTTAGGTTGTCCCTGCATAAAATCCAAGCCCCAATAATTCTGATCACGCGCCACACACCACGCGCCAATCCAAAATCCAAAATCTAAAATCCACAATCCCGATCGCCCACAATCGCGATCGCCTGGGGATAAATTTGATGTTCCTGCACTTGAATTCGGGCTTGTAGGGTTTCTGGAGTGTCATCTGGTAATACGGGAACGGCTGCCTGAATCAGGATGGGGCCGCTATCAACTTCTAAGCGCACCAGATGTACTGTGCAGCCGGTAATTTTCACACCAGCCTGCAATGCTTCTTCAACTGCATGGGCACCTCTGAAACTGGGTAACAAACTGGGATGGATATTGAGTACCCGATCGGAAAACGCATCAATCAGCACCGTGGTGACAATCCGCATCCATCCGGCCATGATCACGTAA
>JBBIQC010000008.1:20253-26545 GCA_037442585.1 Oscillatoriales cyanobacterium bin_317 | reverse complement strand
TTCCAGACTGTAGCGCAGCGATGGTTTGTAGGGAGGAGAACGCCAGACGCCCAGTTCCCCACTAAATCCACGTGCCGCCAAACTTAGGGACATCTGGTGATAACTTAAAAGCGCTCGCTCCAGTAACTGCCCAACAAGAATAGCCAGACTGTACATTCCCCGTCGCCAGGTGCGATAGCCGCAGCGAGAATGTTGTGCTGTCCAGAGTTCATCCACGATCGCCAAGAGGGTAAAAATAAACCGATACATGAGCAAGAGCAACTCAACCAGGATGGTCGGGCAGCGTAATCGCCGCAGCAACTGCACCACTTCAATAAAGGGCGTGGTCAGGAGAATGAAAAACATACTGCTGGTGGTGGCGAGGGTACGGGGCAGGAGCAACCCTACTTGATGCAGTCCAGTCTGACTGACGTAGAGATAAATACTGCCAATATGCCACCCTCGCCAGACATCCCACTGCACGGACTGACTGGCTGCCTCGCTAACGCCGTTCAGGATGAAAGCTGGCAGACTGGTCAAGCAGAAGCCCAGAGGCAGCGCTAATAACCGACCATAAATTTTTCCTGGAATATTTGCGTAACCCACAACCCAGAGCAAAACCCAGAGGCTAATCAGCCCCTGAACCAACGGCTGGCAAATCAGAGAGAGCAGCAGCAGCAGCAGGGCAAAAGCGACCTTTTGGCCGGGTGGCAACCAGCGCAGGCGATTGGTATAAGCCAGACTGTCGATTGGATGACTCATTCGGGAGGTCGCGAATCCGACTGCTTAGATTGGGCTTGTTGGTGAGTGCGCCCTTTATAAAGCCCAATCACATAACCAATTACCCCGGCTCCTAATGCTGCCTGACTGGCAAACAGCAAACTTTCAATTTCACCGCTGGCAGGTTCAAAAAAGGGCTGAAACCAGGGTTCATAGTCCGGATGAAGCTCAGTAATGGCTTTCTCACCCTGGCCATCCGAACCACGGTATTCTCCCCGCACAAAGATCAACGGCAAGACAGCGAGCAGCATCACGGCGATCGCTAACAGCCAGTTCTGAAACTTCGGGAAAGGGTCTTGAGAGGCAGATTTTGACATAATTTTAGGATTCCTGTCTGAGCAGCTTGAGGGTTTCAAGGTCTTGCTTGGCGTAAGATTGCAGCCAATTCCACACCAGCACCGTGAGCAGTCCTTCAGTGATCGCCAGCGGAATCTGAGTGACGGCAAAAATGCCCGCAAATTTGAGAAACGATGCCGTAAAGCCGCCACTGACTGCCGGAAAAGCCAGGGCTAGCTGGACAGAAGTTGTGATATAGGTGAGTAGGTTTGCCAGAGCAGAGGCGCAAAAAATGGCTACCCTGGTTCGTCCGGTTCGCAACAATAGGTGATAAACAAAATACGCCACAAAGGGGCCAACAACGGCCATTGAAAACATATTGGCTCCCAGGGTTGTCAGGCCACCGTGGGCCAACAGAACGGCCTGAAATAGCAGCACTAAGCCTCCCAGCACCGTCATCACCGACGGGCCAAACAAAATTGCCCCCAGCCCCGTCCCAGTTGGGTGAGAACAACTGCCAGTGACAGACGGGATCTTTAAAGCCGAGAGGACAAAGGTGAAGGCACCCACCAGGGCCAGCAGCAATTTCAGTGCTGGATGAGTGCTGGTAATGCGAGCCAGCGATCGCGCCCCAACAACCAGGAAAGGCAATGAAACGATCCACCAAAAAACCGCCCACTGAACGGGCAAAAAGCCTTCTGCAATGTGCATCGCCGCCGCAGGGTTGGCAGACGCTAAAACCAGATAACAACTTAAGCCAGCCATTAATCCCAGGCTGACCCATTGACGATGTTGTGGGTTCAAACTGTACCTCGCAGATTGAAGATGGATGATACGAAATGGCAGGCATCCTGGCTGATGAAGATGGTTCGTCATCCTCAATTACAGTTGCGGGACAGCGGTAGATTTACACTACTCTTTCCCTGTTTCCTCGAACGGCTGCTCCCCGTTAGAACCAAATCGTGACTCTCAGCTTACCGTATTGCACAATTCCAGACGATGTTGCTTAACCCTTTGCAAGGTTGCTGAAATCAACCCTGCCCAGCGCCCGATCGCCGCTCTCCCACCTATCCACTCACCGACCCACCCACTCCTCCACTCCTCCACTCGTTTCCCTTAACCGAATCTTTAGTTAGTTCCCCCACACCAACGGGCAACTCTAAGGTGGCACCCTTCCTCAGGCACCCGGTTTTATGGCTCAACCCTCTGATCCTGCAATTTGGCCTCCTGGTAGCAATTTGCTGCAGACGGTGGACGCTTATCAAGGAGCCATTAACCGTTACGATGATTTACTGTCAGTTCAACCTGACCTGTATGAAATCTGGACTTACCGTGGATATGCCTTGGAGCGCCTGGAGCAGTTTCAGGAAGCGATCGCCATTATCCGGCATGGCATGGCAAAGGGATCGTGCTGGCAAAACTGGGACGATACGAGGAAGCCGTTTCTCAGTTGGATAGGGCAGTAAAACTACAGTCCAGAGATGCCAAAGTCTGGTATAACCGGGGCAATGCTTTAATTCATCTGCAGCGCTATGAGGAAGCATTAACCAGCTTTAATCGGGCGTTAGAAATAACACCGAACAACTATAAAGCCTGGTATCACCGCAGCAAAGCTCTGACTCATCTGGGCTACCTCTATGCGGCACTGGCAAGTCTCGATAAAGCGTTGCAGATTAAACCCAGTTGTCACTATGCCTGGAATTACCAGGGTATGGTCTTGAGAAAGCTGGGGCGGTTAAATCAGGCGATCGCGTGCTTTGACCAATCTTTACAAGTACATCCCAATAATCCCGATGCCTGGTATAACAAAGCTCGTTGTTATGCCATCCAGGGGCGCAGTGAGATGGCCTTGCATTATTTGCACCGCGCACTCAAGTTAAATCCCACCCTGTATCGTGCTCTCGCTAAAATTGATGCTGATTTTAGTACCCTTGTTTTCAACCCCAAATTTCGTTCCTTGATTCATCATCGGCAGCCTCCAAACCCCAACCAACAGTCCTGAAATGCACACCCCCTATTTTTTAGAGAGTCCTATTTCTCCTGTTCATCCTTGTTCTGCTGAGGGCACTTTAAAGCCATACTGATAGACCGAATCCCTGCACATCCGTCACCCAGAAGCTAGAGACCATGACAGATTTTCAAGAGATAGAAGTCGTCTTCCTGTTTCAAAAAGGGCTGTATCTCAACAAGCAGCAGGACTATAATGCTGCCATCTCCGCCTATGACGCAGTTTTAACACTTCAGCCCGATTACCCGGATGCCTGGTACAACCGGGGAAACGCCTTCTACCGCATGGGACAGTATGAAGCAGCGATCGCCAGCTACGATCGGGCGCTGGAATATGAACCGGGATTTTCTGAAGCCTGGAATAACCGGGGCAGTGCGCTGGACGATTTGCACCGCTATGAAGAGGCGATCGAGAGCTACGATCAGGCCATCAAGTTCAGACCCAATTATTGCTGGGCCTGGTACAACCGGGGGATCGCCTTGAGAAACCTGGAACGCTACGAGGAGGCTATTTCCAGCTACGATCGAGCGATCGAGTTTAAGCCAGATTATTACTGGGCCTGGTACAATCGTGCCTTAGCACTGAAGCAACTGAATAAGCTGCATCGGGTGATTGCCAGTTATGACAAAGCGCTGGAATATAAACCCGATTTTGAGGAAGCCTGGACGAATCGGGGGAATGCCTTATATCATCTGGGGCAGCTAGAATCCGCGATCGCCAGCTATGATAAAGCCTTAGAACTGAAACCCGATAATCCCAACACGCTTTACAACAAAGCCTGTTGCTATGCCCTGCAGGGTAATTATGACCTGGCCTTTGAAAGCTTGCAGCGTGCCGTGGAACTCAGCCCTCACGAGTACCGGGAAATTGCGAAGACCAACTCTGATTTTGACGGTCTGCGTCAGGATGAGCGGTTCGCAGCCCTGATTAATGAGCGAATTTGAAACTTTTCAGCCTGGTACTACGACGTATAGGGATGTCACGGCAATGGTACACCTGACAGTTTCACTCGCTGTGCTGTTTTCCTCGAAATCCCTATGAATCAGAGTAAAGACTCCCAAATTCTCTACAGCCAGGAGTTGGTTCTCCAAAAGCCTGCCCGCTCCGATCGCGCAGTCACGAAGTATGACTCAATCCTGGCTACTGACCCCCAGGACTATAAAGCCTGGAGTTGTCGGGGTTATGCTTTGGAGAAATCCGGTCAGTACGAGGCAGCGGTCAACAGTTTTGAACGAGCACTCTCGCTGGAACCCAAGTTTCCTCCGGCCTGGCAGGGAAAGGGGATTGCGCTGGCCAAGCTAACCCGCTACGAGGAGGCGTTAGCCAGTTTCAATCATGCCTTAAAGCTGGAACCGAATGATTACCGGGCATGGCAGAATCACGGCAAGGCATTAATGGGCATCTATGCGTATAAAGACGCGATCGCCAGTTTCGATCGCGTCTTGGAACTCAAGCCGGATAGCTACAAAGCCTGGTATAACCGGGCCGTCGCTCTCAGTTGTTTGAATCGTTACTCCGATGCGCTCGCCAGCCTCAATCACACCTTACAGATTAAACCCAGTTGCCACTATGGCTGGAACTATCGCGGCATGGTATTGGCAAAACTAGGTCAATTTGTAGACTCTCAAGCCAGCTTTGACCAATCCCTGCAAATTAAGCCCAATAATGCCAACGCCTGGTACGGGAAAGCCTGTTGCTACGCTTTACAGGAAAATACCGATCTGGCACTCAGCCACTTGAAGCAGGCGATTAGTTACAGTCCTTATCTCTGTCAATTAATGGCCAAAACGGATCCTAACTTCAACAAAATTCGCCAGGATCCCCGCGTCCAGGCATTGCTTCAGGCTTAAAGTGGGGTGTCCAGAAACCGGGTTTCTTGTAGGAGTTCTTGAATGAACTTTTAATCTGCAACAGAAACCCAGTTTCTAGCCGACTAAAGATTTTTGGGCAGCTTGAACCAGTTGTTTTAAGTCATTCAAGGTGGGAGTTGGAGCGGTAGCAGAATCATCGGACGGTAAACTCTTCAGCCACAGCAAATATTCAATATTGCCTGCTGGCCCCAGTAAAGGTGACCACGTTACTCCCTGACACACCCATCCCAAGTCTTGAGCCGCCTTCAGTACCTGCTCGATCGCCGCTGCCTGATCTTGAGGATCCCGGACGACTCCATTTTTGCCTACCCGATCGCGCCCCACTTCAAACTGAGGTTTAACCAGGAGGATGACCTCACGGGGCGATCGCAGCAACTCCCACAACGCAGGCAAAACTTTAGTCAGCGAAATAAAAGACACATCGGCCACCCCCAGATCAGCCCAGGTTGCGTCCGGTGGATATACGTCCTCCGGCTTCAGATAGCGCAGATTCTTGCGTTCATGCAGAATGACGCGAGGATCCTGGCGTAAACTCCAGGCTACCTGTCCATAACCCACATCGATCCCATACACCTGAGCGGCTCCGGCCTGTAACAGACAATCGGTAAAGCCTCCTGTAGAAATTCCTCCATCCAGGCAGATTCGTCCAGCGATCGGGATTTGGAATTGGGCGATCGCCTTGGCCAATTTCTCCCCCCCCTGGATACATAAGGAGACTTCTGCCGAACTTGAATCTGTGCGGCTGGATCGACCTCGGTTCCTGGCTTATCCACCACCTGTTGATTCACTTTCACCTCACCCGCCCGGATCAGCCGTTGAGCCTGCTGTCGTGAGTCACACAGGTTTAGCTCTACCAGTAACAAATCCAGACGTTGCTTGGGCATCGGGAATCCTTAGTTTTGCAGAATGGATTAGGCGGTAGCCGTAACCCATCAATGTTTAAATTCACAATTTTCAAGCTGGATCCACAATGGCTTTTTGCTTGCGCTTGGGGAATAACTTGACGGTATTCAATGCAACTCCCGTAACTAGAGGCAGAAATTCTGGACGCAAAAGACGGGGATCATACCCACTCATCCGTTTCTGGTTTTCCTGCAAACAGGTGGCTAAAAAGGTGTCCAGGGACAGGTCTACTTTAATGGCTTTCGCTCCAGCCGCTGTAAATCCTTTTTTGTGAGTGCTTTTTTTGTCCTTTCTGCTCATGTCTTTGAGGTTGTCTAAGCGACGCAGCATGGCTCCTGTATATTGACCTAGAGAATTGAATGGGCGTAACAACCCCTGGCCCTCCACGGTTTGTTTATACGCGATCCAGTTCACGAAAAAGACCATGTGGCGGGCTTCTTCCTCAACCAGGCGATCGAAGATCGTAAATAAGGCT
>JBBIQC010000008.1:11402-20243 GCA_037442585.1 Oscillatoriales cyanobacterium bin_317 | reverse complement strand
GGAATAAATCCGGCCTGTCTCGCAATGCCAAACAGACCAAAGGCGAAAAAGGAATCAAAACACTCGCCGTAGCCAAACTTAACAAATGCAGGTTCCAGATCGGTTGGAAGAGGTTTTTCGGCGCGTTCGGGAACTTCGATCCCGTAATGACGAATCATGTATTCAATCACGCGACCGTGCCGATCTTCTTCTCTAGCCTGCAGGGCGATCGCTTCCCGAATTAAGGGATCGTCTACTGTATCTGCATAAGTCTGGAGCATCACCCCCGCTTTTCGCTCGGTATAGAGGGCTTCATCCCAAAAGGGAATTCCTCGCAGGCGTTCTAGAGTTGTGGCATCCAGTTCCGGCCAGGGCAAGTTTTCCGGCTCGTACTGAACATGGCTCTCGATCAAACTTTGACAGAACAGTGCCTTGTGCTCTTCAGATCCAATCTTCATTATTCACTCCCCTCCCGTAAAGACTCGCAGTTTGCATAATTTCTGCGAAAGCAGCCGTATAAGTACTTAGTGTAAACTACCCTTAACAAAACCATTTGCTTCTGTAATCGTCAGTTGCAAATGGCCGTTAGGTTGCGAGTTAACCAGGTCACTCTAATCTTTAGCCGTATAGTTTCAGGTTCCCCAGCATGGAATCCCCTCAACGCAAATCGAATAGAGAACGTTTCAATATCTCCAGGCTGGCTATTCAATACCCCTGGTTCACGCTGGGATTTTGGATGGCCGTCATGGTCGCGGGGCTACTGGCCTTTAGCTCTCTAAAGTATGCTTTATTCCCCGACATTACGTTTCCAGTGGTCGTTGTAAGTGCCTCTGCACCCTTTACCAATGCGGCAGAAACCGAAGCCAAGCTCACGATTCCCATCGAAAAAGGGGTGCAGGATCTGGAAGCCAAGCAAGGACTGACGAAGGTGCGGTCTTCTACCTATCCGGGACGGGCGATCGTCAGTTTGGCTTTTGAAGTGGGAACCAAACTGGATCAGTCAGAACAGAATGTTGAGACGGTGTTGAAGCGGGTGAAATTGCCGGAGGGAGCCACCTATGAGGTCAAACCAATTAACCTGAATGAGTCGGCAGTCGTCAGTTATGCCATTTCCAGTTCAACAGAGAAGTTAGCTGCGTTAACGGAAACGGCCCAGAGCAAAATTGTTCCGGCGATCGCTCAGGTTCCTGGTGTTTTGAAAGTGAATTTAATCGGGGTTCCGGGTGCTGTGCAGGTGAAGGAAGCCACGACCACGAATGGAGCCAAAGAGACGGTTTTGAGTCCCGGAAGTTCTGCGGTGCGCTGGAATGGGCAGGATGTGCTGGCGTTTGAAGTCGTGAAACGCAGTGATGCCAACACGCTGGAAGTGGTGAAGGAGGTTGAAGCCGTTGTTGAGAAATTGCAGAAACAGTTGCCTGCGGTTCAACTGACGCTGGCTTCCACGCAGGCAGAGTATATTCACCAGGCCACTCATTCGACGATCGATGCCCTGATTGAGGCGATCGTGCTGTCGGTGATAGTCATGTATCCCTTTCTCCGCAACTGGAAGGCAACGGTGATTTCGGCTCTGGCCATCCCCACCTCCCTGTTTGGCACCTTTATTGTGATGGCCATCTTTGGCTTCAACCTGGAAACCATTACGCTGCTGGCCCTGGCTCTGGTGATTGGGATTATCGTGGATGACGCGATCGTTGATGTCGAAAACATCATGCGCCATTTAGAAGACGGCAAACCACCCCGACAAGCGGTAATTGAAGCGACGAATGAGATCGGTTTAACGGTCACAGCGGCAACGTTGACAGTCGTTGCGGTCTTTCTGCCCGTGGCTTTGATGGAAGGAGTCGTCGGTCAGTTCTTCCGTCCGTTTGGCATTACCGTATCGGCAGCGGTCTTTATTTCTCTGCTAGTGGCCCGTACCCTTTCCCCCATGCTGGCTGCCCATTGGTTGCGCTCCAAAAAACACTCCAAGATGGAGAGTTATTCAGAATTGGAACCACCCGGTGAGGCATTAGTTGAGCCTCTGGCTGCAGATCTCGTGCCTACTAACCAGGAACAATACCGTTACGGGTTGGTGGGCTGGTATCGCAATCTCTTGAAGTGGTCTCTGGAGCATCGCCGGATGGTGATTGCGATCGCCATTCTCAGTTTTGTCGCGGGTCTGGCGTTAATCCCATTTATTCCCACAGGGTTTATTCCCAAGCTCGATCGCGGTGAGTTCAATATCACCTATACCGCTCCCCTGCCCACCCTTTCTAATCCAGCAGCGTTAGCGGCAGCCGCTAAACAGGCAGGCCAGACGGGAGTTGATCCAGCTTTAGCCAAGTCCCTGTCTCAAGGGTTGCCACCAGGAGTCAACCCTGCTGCGTTAGCAGCGGCTAAACTTCCCCCCATCGATCCCCTGAAAGATTCTGTGGCAGTGGCTAAACAGCTAGAAACTTCTGTCAAACAAAATCCGGCTGTAGAAAGTGTCTTTACGACTGTAGGCACCCGGCAGCAACCCAATCAGGGAACTCTGTATGTCAAGTTGCGCAACGATCGCACTTCCAAGACCGCTGAAGTCCAGGATCAGGTACGGAAAAATCTGCCTGTCATCAAGGGAGTCACCACCAGCGTCGAAGATATTCAATTTGTCGATACAGGGGGCGAAAAACCTTTACAGGTGGTGCTGATGGGGCAGGATCCAATCGTCCTGAGTAAGATTGCGAAAGGCATTCAACAGCGTATGACAAAGCTTCCGGGTCTGGCGGATATTACGGTTACAGGAGGCACCAATGAGAAAAATCGCATCACTCAAATTGAGCGAGTAGAGAGTAAACGAGTGGCTTACATCAGTGCCAACTTAGGTAAGGATGTGGCCCTGGGGAAAGCGACCCGTCAGGTAGAGGCGATCGCGAAAGACGAAATCGCCAAGCAAGGAGCCACCCAAACAGTCTCTCTGCTGCGAGGTAGTGATTCTGCCCGTGTGGAAGAAATCTTTGACGACTTCAAGGTGACGCTAGGATTAGCTGTACTGTGCATCATGATTGTCCTGGTGCTGCTGTTTAAGAGCCTGCTGGATCCAGTCGTGGTTGCTATTTCCCTGCCCCTGTCTCTGGTCGGGGCACTCCTGGCTTCCCTACTCACCCGTACCGACTTCGGGATGATCTCCATCATCGGTATTATTCTCCTGTTGGGATTAACTAATAAGAGCGCCATCCTGTTGGTGGACTACATCAACCAGTTACGGCGTGCCGGAGTCTCCCGAACAGAGGCAATTCTGACGGCTGGCCCAGTGCGCCTGCGTCCCATCCTGATGACGACCGTTGCCACAATTTTGGGGATGGTGCCGATTGCTCTGGGATTGGGGGCAGGTGCTGAGTTGCGATCGCCAATGGCGATCACTATCGTCGGTGGGCTGGTCACTTCTACTCTGCTCAGTCTGATTGTGATCCCTGTAGTCTATGCCGTGTTTGATGATTTGAGGCAGGAAATTAAGTTCAAGCTCAAAAAATTGTTCTAATGCGGTAGTCCCCAGTATTTTGCCCGTTGCTCTAACCAGCCATTGGCCTTTAAGCGGGCGATCGTCTGGTTAATCGCCCCTTGCAAGTCTGCGTACTGTTGGCCTTTCGGCAGCACCACACTCAGTAACTCTGAAGATAGAACGGGAAGGAGCAGGCGGTATTGAGGCGACTCCTGCACCCATCCGGTCAGCACAGTGGCATCGGCGGCAACAGCAGCAACGGTACCCGTCTCGATCGCCGCTCTGGCCGCTTCGTAGGAAGACACACCCACCAGTTGCGCGTCGGGTAACTCTCTGCGAAGCACCTCAACCGTGGTTGATCCATTCAGGGCGGCGATCGCTTTTCCTCTTAAATCCGCTACCTGACGAATGGCAGGATCCCTGGTAATCAGAGCGGTGCCTGTGGTGTAGTAGGGCAGGCTAAAGTTGAGAATCCGGAGGCGGGAGGGAGTCAGGGTGATATTGGCGATCGCCACATCCACCTCTCCATGCAGCACTGCCGGAAAGCGATCGGTATTCGTAACGGGACGGAATTCTACCGCATCCGATCGGCCCAGGATGGCTTGTGCCAGTTGTCTGGCCAGATCAATTTCCAATCCCTGAAGCTGGCCTTTCTCATCCCGAAAGCCCAAAGGTCGCAGGTTATCCTTCACGGCTACAACCAAACGCCCCCGCTGTCTGATTGTCTGCAAATCGGCAGCAGACACAAGCAGGGGCGCACAGAGTAATGAGCCAGCGACACCAACGCTAGACAGGGTAGTCACCAGCCACAATAGGCGCTTTCCCCAATGCATTGGCGGATGCTAATTTTAGGAGGATTGCTTGGCAGCTTGAGCCAGTTCCATCACTTTGCCAAAGCCAGTGGGATCCAGAATCGCCATTTGCGCCAGCATTTTCCGGTTGATTTGAACATTGGCCTTTTTCAAATTGCCGATCAACTGGCTGTAGCTCATCCCGTGTAAACGAGCGGCGGCATTAATCCGAGTAATCCACAATCGACGAAAATCGCGCTTCCGTTTGCGGCGATCGCGATAGGCATTCCGCAGCGCCTTCATCACCTGCTGATTGGCTGTCCGAAACAGTTTAGAATGGGAACCCCGAAACCCTTTTGCCAGCTTCAGAATTTTTTTGCGCCGCTTCCGCGCTACATTCCCGCGCTTAACCCGTGCCATGATGACCTAATCCTTAATTTTCAACTCAAAACTTAAAAACTTCTAACTCAAAACTCTCTAGAGGTAAGGGAGCATCAGATGAACGTTGGCCACATCTCGCTCATTCACCACAACCACTCCAGAAAGACGGCGTTTGCGAGAGGCGCTCTTATGTTCCAGCAGGTGGCTTCTGTAGGTTTGCCGCCGCATAATCTTGCCAGAGCCGCTGGCTCTCAGGCGTTTAGCAGCCGCTTTACGGGTTTTCAACTTCGGCATGGCTCATTCGAAAAATCAACACAGTCTACTATCCTACAACCACTTTCCCTTAAAGCACAACTGCATCATCCGGTTTTTTTCAGCAGAAAGATGCACGACTTGAGAATTGTTAAGCTACACTGATAGGGTATCTGCGAGAAATCGCGGGACTTCCAGGCTTTAGAAAGCAATTAACTCTTGGAAGGTGGGTCTAGCCCACTTTTTTTGTTTGATTTTCTGATGACTCATCCTCTTATCCCCCAAATTATTGACCTTGCTGTCCCACTGGCAGAATCCCTGGGATTAGAAGTGGTTGGAGCCGTGTTTCAAACAAACCATCGGCCTCCTGTCTTGCGCGTGGATATTCGGAACCTGGAGCGAGATACGGGCTTAGATGACTGTGAGCAAATGAGCCGGGTTCTGGAAGCCAAGTTGGATGAGACGGGAATCATTCCAGATGCTTATGTGTTAGAGGTGTCCAGCCCCGGTATTTCCAGAATGCTCAGCACGGATCGAGAATTCATTTCCTTCAAAGGTTTTACCGTGACGGTGACCACATCTGAGCCACACGCTGGCCATAAGGAGTGGACGGGGCAACTGGTTGGACGGGATAACGAAGCAGTACATCTGAGCCAGAAAGGGCGAGCGATCGCCATTCCCCGATCGCTCGTTACCCGCGTTCAGCTTGCCGAGCGACAACCTTAAAAGCTGATTACCGCTACTAATTCTTATTGCTGCCACTAAATTCACTGATTAAATTCCCACACTTAACGGAGAACTCGCTATGTCAATGGTTGCCCTCCCCGGACTTAGAGACATGATTGACAACATCAGTCGTGAGCGTAACTTGCCCAAAACGGCTGTACAGGCAGCGTTGAAAGAAGCCCTCTTAAAAGGTTACGAACGCTATCGCCGTACCCAACGAATGGACAGTGGTAGCTTCGACGAAGAATATTTTGCCAACTTCGAGGTGGAGTTGGATGTGGAAGAAGAAGGCTTCCGCGTACTGGCCACCAAGACGATCGTCGAGGAGGTCGATAACCCCGATCATCAGATCGCCCTGCAGGAAGTCCAGGAAGTTGCTGCCGAAGCTCAACCTGGAGACACCGTAGTACTGGATGTCACGCCGGATCAGGGAGATTTTGGCCGGATGGCCGCGATTCAAACGAAGCAGGTGCTGTCTCAAAAACTCCGAGATCAGCAACGGAAGCTGGTACAGGAAGAATTCCAAGATCTGGAAGGAACGGTGCTGCAGGCCAGGGTACTACGGTTTGAGCGGCAATCCGTTATTATGGCAGTAAGCAGTGGCTTTGGTCAACCTGAAGTGGAAGCTGAACTGCCCAAGCGAGAGCAGTTGCCCAATGATAATTACCGGGCCAACGCGACGTTCAAAGTTTATCTGAAACGGGTGTCGGAAGGATCCCACCGTGGCCCTCAGCTACTTGTCTCCAGAGCCGATGCAGGGTTGGTCGTGTACCTGTTTGCCAATGAGGTGCCGGAAATTGAGGATGGCATTGTGCGGGTGGTGGCGATCGCTCGTGAAGCCAATCCCCCATCCCGCTCGGTTGGCCCCCGTACCAAAATAGCGGTTGATACCGTGGAACGGGATGTCGATCCAGTAGGAGCCTGCATTGGAGCCAGGGGATCTCGCATCCAGGTGGTGGTGAACGAACTGCGGGGAGAAAAAATTGACGTGATCCGCTGGTCACCTGATCCCGCCACTTACATTGCCAATGCGCTGAGTCCGGCACGGGTCGATGAAGTGCGGTTAGTTGATCCCGAAGGTCGTCAGGCTCACGTTCTGGTCGCGGAGGATCAACTCAGTCTGGCGATCGGCAAGGAAGGCCAAAACGTTCGTCTGGCGGCCCGTCTGACCAACTGGAAGATTGATATCAAGGACATCGCTAAATTACGATGCGGAAGCGGAAGACCGGAAAATTGCCGCCATGATTGCCGCCAAACAACCTGCTGTGGAAGAATTTGAAGATGAGGAGGAATTGCAGGATGAAGAGGAACTAAAGCCATCTCAGGAGCTTGCAGCGGAAGCACCACTGGCAGCGGAAGACTTTGATTCCGAAGTGGAAGCGGAATTGGAGCCAGCAGAAGTCGGTGAGTTTGCCAAAGGAGAATAATCTATTGAGTTCATGGAACCCAATTACCGCCGTTGTATTGCTTGCCGCAAGATAGCTCATAAACGAGAGTTTTGGCGGATTGTTCGGGTTCATCCCTCACAACAGGTTCAGATAAATCACGGAAGCGGTCGCTCTGCCTATATCTGTCCTCAGGAGGATTGTCTCAAAACTGCTCAGAAGAAAAATCGTCTGGGGCGATCGCTCAAATGTGCTGTACCCGATTCAATTTATAGGGAACTGTGGGAACGCCTACCAAGATGTACGCCGGACTCCGAGAGTTAGCATTTCGCTAAGTATTTGTCGCAACAGCCCCAGCTTTTAAAATTTGTGCAAAATTAGAGAGTGGTGGTTTGCAAAGGAGTGTAGGGTTAATAGGTTGCTGGATTAAATCAGCAATCTTCTCAATAAATTTGCCATCACGGATCGGACTGGCAAGTCAGGTTCTAGAATTAAGAGGTCGGATTTGATTGAATGTCCCTGATGTCAATTTAGTCAAAACGGTGGGCAACTATGTAAAACCTGGATAGACGCGAAGAGGAAAGGACTGGATGAATAGTGGCAAAGTTAGAATTTACGAGTTATCGCGAGAATTGAATTTGGATAATAAAGACCTTTTGGCCATCTGTGAACAACTAAATATTTCAGTGAAAAGCCACAGCAGCACGATTACAGATTCTGAAGCTGAGCGGATTCGGGCTGCTGCTGAGAAATATACCGCCAGTCCTTCTACCAAGCCAGTTCCCCCTCGTCAAGGAAGCCACCAGGCTCATGGTGACGCTAAAGGAAGGGTGACGGCTCCTGTTCAGAAAAAGCAACAGATTGTGGCGATTAAATCCGTGCCCCGTCAACCTGCAGAGCCGCCAACACCACCCAACAGTTACACAGCTTCTCAAGCCAGTGTTAAACCTGCAGTTCAACCGCCTCAACCCAAGCCCACGGCTCCAGTTCGCCCTCCGACGCGATCCGTGGTAGAGGTAGAAAAAGTTGAACCCACTGAACCTGAGGTGGCAGCACCGCCAGAGACTCCAGTTGTAGCTCCGGTCGCTCCCGTTTCCCAGGAGTCCCCTGTCCAGAGTGAACCATTAGAAGCAGAACCTGCGATCGCTGCTCCGGCTCCAGTGGAAGTTGAGAATCCGCCAGAGTTAAATACTCCCCCTCAACGGGTAGCAGCAGTGGCTACCAGCAAACCTAATCTCTCAAATCGCCCAATCTTGAAGCGATCCAGAGGTGAGCAGGCAGGCCAAGAAAGTGACACTCCAGGATCTTCGGGAGGCGATGGCAAATCTGGTTCCAGAAGCAGTGCTCCGACATCGCCTAAACCTCCAGTCAAGCCTGCTGTTTCTCCGGCAAAACCAGCATCCGGTACAAAGCAACCTGGTAGTAAACCAGGCGATAAACCTGTTCCTGCGCGTCCCCAACAAACTATTGTGGAACTGCGCCGTCCTAAACCCGTCCGTCCTGACACAGCAGAGGTTGCGGCAACAGACGTGAAAGGGCCAGAGCTAGAGCCGTCGACTGCCGAATTAAGGGCACGTCCCAGACAAAAGCCAACTCCGGTTTCAGGTGGGGAAGTTGTTAAGGAAGACCAATTATTGCAGCCCAGACCCACCCTGCCTCGCACCACCAAAAAGGGTAAGGATTGGGATGAGGAGGAAGAAGTCCGCGAGTTTGCCAGCAAGGCCACCAAGGTCGGCACAAAGGGTAAACGCCGTGCTCAACCCGATCTGGAGGATGAGGATGTCGATCTGGATGTGCTGCTGGGTGAGGAAGAAGACGAGGATACCGAGGCTCCGGTTCAAGTGAGCTTGTCTCTGGTTCGTCCTGC
>JBBIQC010000008.1:0-11329 GCA_037442585.1 Oscillatoriales cyanobacterium bin_317 | reverse complement strand
CAGCCGCGATCGCCGCGATCGTCGGGAACACGAAGTTAAGGCTGAGAAGTCTGAAAAGATTACTCTTACAGGCAGTCTGACCGTACAAGAATTGGCCGCCATGATGGTGGTTCCTGACACAGAGATCATCAGAACTCTGTTCATGAAGGGGATCATGGCCACCGTTACCCAAACCCTGGATATTGAGACTGCGACGATGGTGGCTCAAGAGCTAGGGGTGGAAGTGGAAACGGGTGAGAAAGAATCTCAAGCCCGTAAGCTGACTGAGATGTTGGATGTGGCTGACCTGGAAAACCTGCAGCGTCGTCCGCCCGTTGTCACCATCATGGGTCACGTTGACCACGGTAAAACCTCCTTACTCGACTCCATCCGCAAAACCAAAGTGGCTCAGGGCGAAGCGGGAGGGATTACTCAGCACATTGGGGCTTACCATGTTGATGTGGAGCACAATGGCGAAATGCAACAGGTCGTCTTTCTGGATACTCCTGGTCACGAAGCCTTTACAGCGATGCGGGCACGCGGGGCACGGGTCACGGATATTGCCATTCTGGTGGTAGCAGCCGATGACGGGGTACAACCTCAAACCATAGAAGCGATCAGTCATGCGAAGGCGGCAGGAGTGCCGATCGTTATTGCCATTAACAAGATTGACAAGGAAGGCGCTCAACCCGATCGGGTCAAGCAAGAACTCACTGAGTTTGGCCTCGTGCCTGAAGAGTGGGGCGGCGATACGATTATGGTTCCCGTCAGTGCGATGACTGGTGAAAATCTGGATACCTTACTGGAAATGATTCTGCTGGTATCCGAAGTGGAGGAACTGTCGGCCAATCCCGATCGCGCCGCCCGAGGCACGGTGATTGAAGCCCATCTGGACAAGGCAAAAGGCCCGGTGGCGACCCTGCTGGTACAAAACGGCACCTTGCATGTGAGCGATGTGCTGGTGGCTGGCTCGGTCTTCGGTAAAGTGCGGGCAATGGTGGACGATCGGGGCCAGCGCGTGAAGGAAGCCAGCCCATCCTTTGCCGTCGAGGTTCTGGGTCTGGCCGATGTGCCTGCCGCTGGGGATGAATTTGCTGTCTTTGAGGATGAGAAGGAAGCTCGTTCTGTATCATCTACCCGGACGGATGAGCAACGGCAATCCCGCCTGCTGGCCGCGATGTCTTCCCGCCGAGTCAGCCTGAATACCCTCTCTGCTCGTGCTCAGGAAGGGGAATTGAAGGAACTGAATCTAGTGCTGAAAGCAGACGTACAAGGGTCTGTGGAAGCGATTCTGGGTGCGTTCAAACAGTTGCCCCAAAACGAAGTCCAGGTCCGCGTGCTGTATGCGGCTCCGGGCGAAATTACCGAAACCGACGTGGATTTGGCTGCGGCCAGTTCTGCGGTGATCATTGGCTTCAACACTACCCTGGCTCCTGGTGCCCGTCAGTCAGCCGATCGTCTGGGCGTGGATGTCCGCGACTACAACATCATCTACAAACTGCTGGATGATATCCAGGCGGCTATGGAAGGCCTGCTAGAACCGGAACTGGTCGAAGAACCCTTAGGTCAGGTAGAGGTGCGAGCCGTCTTCCCAGTCGGTCGGGGTCAGGTGGCTGGATGCTACATCCTCTCCGGCAAGGTGATTCGGAACTGCAAGATCCGGATACGTCGCAGTGGCGAGGTGGTCTACGAAGGCAACCTGGATTCCTTGAAGCGGATGAAGGAAGATGCACGGGAAGTGAATGCTGGGTATGAGTGCGGTATCGGTATAGATGATTTCAACAGTTGGGAAATTGGCGATATCATCGAAGCCTACCGGATGATCTCGAAGCGGCGCACACTTTCAAAGTAGACCGTCGAACGTTAATAGGCCCATTCCAGTTGGGAGTGAGTCGGCACGATCGCCCTCTCTCCTCGCTGGAGTGGGTCTTCGTTTGAGCGCTAACTCTTACCCGATTCAGGGTTGAGGCGAGTCGGGATAGTAATGACAAATTCTGTACCTTTACCCAGGGTTGAAGAACATTCCAACCTTCCCTGGTGTTTCTCAACAATAATTTGCTGGCTAATGGACATCCCCAATCCTGTGCCTTGACCAATGGGTTTAGTGGTGAAGAACGGCTCAAAAAGATGTTTTCTGACCTCCTCTGGCATTCCTAACCCGTTGTCACTCATGCGAATGATAATCCAACCGTCTGCAGCCTGAGTACAAATCGTAATGGTTGCAGACAGGCAATCGGCAATTTGAGAGGCGAATGGCTCGCTGGTTTGTCCTTTTGGCATGGGTTGCCGGTTTCTGGCTTCTTCGATCGCATCAATGGCATTCGTCAAAATATTCATAAACACTTGATTAAGCTGCCCTGCGTAGCATTCCACTCGAGGAAGTTGCCCGTAATCCTTGACAACCACAATGCCTGGATTACTACCATTGGCTTTCAGACGACTTTGCAGAATTAACAGGGTGCTATCAATGCCTTCATTAATGACCTGTGATAGTTGAAGCAGCAGTCAATGTAAAAAGCTCACCCCGGGAACAGGCACATTTGAGCCTGGGCATCCTTGATCAGATGCCTACCATGCTGATGGAAGAACACGATTAGTCTTCCCAGAGAGATGAAAGGGCTAACCACTGGACTCTCAGCCCTCCTTACGCTGTGAAAAAGGGGTCGCTACAATAGGGCTTATTCTTTACTGTAGCGATCGCTTTGGCTGATACTTCTTCTACACCCAAACCCGTCTTTATTCTGGTGGATGGTCACTCTCTGGCTTTCCGCTCCTATTTTGCGTTTGCGAAAGGGCGAGACGGGGGCCTAAGAACCAAAACGGGCATTCCTACCAGTGTTTCCTATGGCTTCCTGAAAGCCTTGCTAGAAGTGATGGAGTCGGAGAAACCGCAGTATGTGGCGATCGCCTTTGATGTTGGGGAGAAAACCTTTCGGCACGACCACGATGCCAGTTATAAGGAAGGCAGGCCGGAAGCTCCTGAAGATTTTTTACCCGACCTGATGAATTTACAGGAACTGCTGGCCGCGCTCAATTTGCCCGTCTTCACCGCTCCCGGATATGAAGCGGATGACATTATTGGAACGTTGGCCAAGCGAGCCAGGGAATCAGGCTTCCGAGTGAAGGTTTTAAGTGGCGATCGGGATCTGTTTCAACTGGTGGATCCGGAGGGCAGCACAACCGTGCTCTATATGAGTACCACCTACGGCAAAGGCGCACCCCCACCCAAGGAATTCGGTGTTCAGCAGGTCAAGGAAAAGCTGGGGATCGCGCCCTCTCAGGTGGTGGACTTTAAAGCCTTGTGTGGTGACTCTTCCGACAATATTCCGGGCGTGCGGGGAATTGGAGAAAAAACGGCAGTGCAATTGCTGACGGAATACGGGTCGTTAGACCAGATCTATGCCTCGCTGGACTCGATTAAAGGCGCATTGAAGAAAAAGTTGGCAGAGGGACGTGACGATGCCCTGCGATCGCAGTACCTGGCGCAAATTCATCTGGATGTGCCGCTGGATGTGTCGTTGGCATCCTGTAAGCTGCAGGGCTTTGATGATGCCGCTGCCCTGCCGTTGCTGGAAAAGCTGGAGTTTCGCTCCTTTCTCAACAAGATTCAAAACTTACATCGGCGGTTCAGTGGCCAGGAAGCAGAACCCGAAGATGCCGAACAGACTCAGGTAGCCGCGACGGCGATCGCGCAAACGCAAGTCAACCAGCGAGGGGATGATGATGTCTGGTTTTTCACTGCCGCAGATACGGAAGCCGCCAGTCCCGCCCAGGCGATCGTCCTCCATCCTCGCATCATTGACACGCCGGAGAAATTGCAGGAGTTGGTCGCCCTGCTGAAACAGCGGAATCAACCAGATACCCTGACCAGTTGGGATACGGAAACAACCGCTCTGGAACCCAGAGATGCCGAATTAGTAGGAGTTGGATGCTGTTGGGGCGATGGTCTGTCTGATATGGCCTATATTCCGCTGGGACATCACACAGGGCAGAATCTGGATAAGGCTCTGGCACTGGAGGCTCTGCGCCCGATTCTGGAAGATCCTGCCTATCCGAAAGCGCTGCAGAACGCCAAGTTCGATCGCCTTGCCCTGAGACAACACGGCATCCACTTGGCGGGCGTTGTGTTTGACACCATGTTAGCCAGCTATGTGCTGAATCCGGAAGAGAGCCACAATCTGTCTGACTTAACCCGTCACTATCTGGGAATCTTCACTCAGAGCTACACTCAATTAGTCCCCAAGGGCAAGACCATTGCGGATGTGTCCATTCCAGCCGTAGCAGATTATTGTGGCATGGATGCCTATACAGTGTTTCGACTGGTGCCCTTACTGCGTGCCCGATTGGCAGAAGTTCCCGCCCTCGATCGCTTGTTGCTGGAAATTGAGCAACCCCTGGAACCCGTACTGGCCGAGATGGAATGGCAGGGAGTGCGGATCGACCAGGACTACTTGCGGGAATTTTCCAAACAACTGGAGCGGGATCTGGCCGAGATTGAGAAGCGAGCCTACGAAGCAGCGGGACAAACCTTCAGCCTGGGATCGCCCAAACAGTTGAGCGATTTACTGTTTAATACCCTGGGATTGGACAGACGCAAATCTCGCAAGATTAAAACAGGTTACTCCACCGATGCTGCAACGCTGGAGAAACTTCAAGATGATCATCCGGTGGTGGCGGCGATCGTCGAATATCGCACCCTGACGAAACTAAAATCTACCTACGTCGATGCCCTGCCCGCTCTGGTAAGACCGGACACAGGACGGGTTCACACGGATTTCAACCAGGCGGTTACGGCGACGGGACGGCTGTCGTCCTCCGATCCCAATTTGCAAAATATCCCCATCCGCACGGCCTTCAGTCGCCAGATTCGTAAAGCCTTCATTCCCGAACCGGGTTGGCGCATGGTGTCAGCCGACTACTCCCAGATTGAACTGCGGATTCTCGCTCACCTCAGTCAGGAGCCAGTTCTTCTGGAGACCTATCGGAATCGAGAAGATGTCCATACCCTGACCGCCCAATTACTGTTTGAAAAGGAAGAGATTACGCCGGAAGAACGCCGGTTAGGAAAGGTGATTAACTTTGGCGTGATCTACGGTATGGGCGCTCAACGGTTTGCCCGCGAAGCCGGAGTCGATCGCAAACTGGCCCAAACTTTCATCGATCGCTTTAACGAACGCTACTCAAATATATTCAAGTATCTGCAACAGATGCAACAGGAAGCGATCGCCAAAGGCTATGTAGAAACCATTCTCGGTCGCCGTCGCTACTTTAACTTCAGCAGTGATAATTTGCGAAAATTGCGCGGTCTGCCTCCTGAAGAAATTCAGTTAGATAAAATCAAACTTCGGGATCAGTACGACGCACAGCTTTTACGTGCTGCTGCGAATGCTCCGATTCAAGGTTCCAGTGCTGACATCATCAAAATTGCGATGGTGAGGCTACATGAGTTACTTAAGGATCATCAAGCCCATTTGCTGTTGCAAGTCCATGATGAACTCATTTTTGAAATGGTTCCCGCCGAATGGGAGGCTTTACAAACCAGGATTCAAGCGATTATGGAATCTGCTGTCCAGCTTTCAGTCCCTCTAGCGGTTGAAATTCATGCCGGTGATAACTGGATGGAGGCGAAATAGGCACAACCTAAAACTCGGAGTCTTTGCTTAGCTAATTCAATAAACTTAACTTCACCCTGCAAAACTCGGCGTTTCCAGCCAGGGGGTAGCTCTAAATGCATATTTCCTATGGCAGATGTGAATTGATCGCCGTTCTCCTAATTTGAAACTGTGACTAAACAGTAAGGCTTTTACGATACATCTCAGATCAGGAGGGACAAGCATGGCCTACGTAGATGATCCAAGAGGAAGAGTGATGGAGCGGGCACCCGTTGTTCCAGCAGCGGTGGATTACCATGATCGCGTCCGTTGGGGGCCAATCCTGGCAGGGTTGGCGATCGCTATCAGTTCCCAACTTGTTTTGAGCGCATTGGCCGCCGCGATCGGATTAACCTCTCTCTCTGGTTCCGGTGCTCCCCGTTCCAATGCTGGCAGTGTAGGTACGGCAGTTGGCATTAGCGCCATTATTAGCTTATTCATTTCTCTATTTTTGGGTGGTTGGGTCACCTCTCGTGCCTGCGGTCCCATCAATCGCAGCACCGCTTTGTTAAATGGTGCCATTCTGTGGGCAACGACTCTGGCCATCAGTGGTTGGCTACTGTCAAGTGGTGTGTCGGGTGCTTTTGGGGTGGTCGCCTCAAATGCAGGTGAAGTACTGAATCAGGCTCAGCAAAGCGGAATCACGCCTGGGGAAGTTACTGCCAATGCGCCCAATATCACAGCTCAACAGACTCGTGATCTGGCTGGTAATGCGGCTAAGATTGGTTGGTCTTTTGCGCTCGGATCCTTGCTGGGATTGGTTGCTGCATTGATTGGCGCAACGGTTGGTAATCGTCCTTCTCGGACTACTGTTGTGAGAAGCGTAGATACTCAGCTTTAGTGGTTTCAGGTGATTTCTATAGTAAGTCTCAGTAAATTTTAAACCGCTGATAGTTTGATCACCCTTTAGTGTAAAAGCCTTTGTCAAATCGACAGAGGTTTTTTATTATCACTGAATCTGGAAATACCTTTTAGGACTTGGTTAATCGTTGGCTGAGCTAGCCAGTGGTGTTTGCTGGTGGCCACCAGAACAGCGCCTTGCAGCGTCAGGAATAGGGTGGCGATTGCCAAGATAAAGCCGAGGTGGGACAGGGCCGTGGCAGTATCAAACCCAACTCCTACAAGTGAGCGATCGCCCTGAATTCCTGATCGTGTCTCACGTCTTGTGTCATTCCCTGCCCTACAATTGACCAATGACAAATGACGAATGACACTTAAGATACCGATGCCCACTGCCTCATCCGATTCCACTGTAACCTCAACTACCTCTGCTGCTGCCATTTCCCAGATCTACCACCAACCCTTTGCCGATCTGCTGTTTGAAGCCCAGCGAATTCACCGGGAACACCACAATCCCTATGCAGTGCAACTGTGTACGCTCTGCAATATCAAGACAGGAGCCTGTCCAGAGGATTGTGCGTACTGCTCTCAAAGTGTGCATAACGACACGAATCTAAAGCCAGAACCATTGCTGGATCTGGATGAAGTGGTGGCCCAGGCAAAGGCCGCGAAAGCCAATGGCTCAACTCGCTTCTGTATGGGGGCGGCATGGCGAGAAATCAAGGATGGCCCACAGTTCGATCGCGTTTTAGACATGATACGCCAGGTGGCCGCATTAGATATGGAAGTCTGCTGCACCTTGGGAATGCTGAATGCAGATCAGGCGCAACGGTTGAAGGCAGCAGGGTTGACGGCGTATAACCACAATCTGGATACATCCCCGAATTACTACGGGCAGATTATTACCACACGCACCTATCGCGATCGCCTGGAAACCATCCGAACGGTCAGTGCGGCGGGCATCTCGGTTTGCTGTGGTGGTATTCTGGGCCTGGGTGAATCGTTGCAGGATCGGTTGGATCTGTTGGCGGCATTAGCGGAGTTAGATCCAGCCCCGGAATCAATTCCGATTAACTGCCTGGTTCCGGTTCCGGGTACGCCGCTGCAAGATGTTCCTCCCCTTGATCCGATCGACCTGGTACGGATGATTGCCACGACTCGCATTCTGTTTCCCCAGGCGATGGTGCGTCTGTCTGCTGGCCGCTTGACGATGAGTGATGAATTGCAAGCCCTGTGTTTTCTGGCGGGGGCGAACTCCATCTTTACCGGGCCCAAATTGCTGACAACCCCAAATCCCGATAGTAATCAGGATCAGCAGTTGTTAACCCGGTTGGGTATGGTGGCCAAGGAACTTTAAGGGAAGGGAATCGGCTACAATTGGGTGCCGCAAGGACAATTGTTAAGAAGAGTGAAGGAGGAAGAAATGGCGGTACAGGAACAGGCTCCAGCGGATGGATTAAACCAGTTTGCCGTGCTGGGGGTTCCGGTGCATCTGGCTGAGAACTATTCCAGTTGGTTGCTGTCCCGTGCTCAACAAAAGCAGGGCTGTCACGTCGTCACCTTGAATGCGGAAATGACAATGCAGGCAGAACAGGATCCTCGCCTTGCTCAGGTGATTCATCAGGCAGAACTGGTAATTCCTGATGGTGCTGGAATTGTGTTTTACCTCAAGCTCTACGGCAAACACATTGAACGGCGACCAGGAATTGAGTTAGCCGAATCCCTCCTGCAAGCCTTTGGTCAGTCTCCTGCTCTGGGTTCGGTGTTTTTCTTTGGGGGAGCACCGGGAGTCGCGGAACAAGCGGCAGCTATCTGGAAAGCGCGATCGCCCCAATTGACGATCGCAGGCATCCAACATGGCTACCTCACCCCCGATGACCAACCCCAGTTTGAGCAAACGCTCAAGGAGCTGCAGCCCACCCTGATTCTGGTCGGATTGGGAGTGCCCCGTCAGGAATTCTGGATTGCCGAACATCGCCACCTCTGTCCCCAGGCCATCTGGATTGGAGTCGGGGGCAGCTTTGATATTTGGGCGGGCACCAAAGTTCGTGCTCCCGAATTCTTCCGTAAGAACCATCTGGAATGGTTGTACCGTCTCTATCAGGAACCCTGGCGTTGGCGACGGATGCTGGCTTTACCCAAGTTTGCACTCAAAGCCGTCCTGTATCGCCTGAAAGCAGGACATTAGCATGAGTTCGGGTTAAGCGGAGGAAATGGAGATCAAGTGCCAGAGAGGGTTTCTTGGGCTGCTGGCAATATTGCTGGGGATGAGCATCACGTTGAGCAACTCTCCACGATCGCTCCCCGCATATGTGCTCGCTTCAGGCTTTCTTAAAGGATCTGATTTTTGGCGTTAGACACGATCGCCCTTCATTTTCCTAACTCGTCATTTCTGCTTTGTGATACCTCGCATCTGGCGATCGCTTTATTTCTGCATCTCTTACAGACTAACAACTTCAACCTCTAGCCTCTGTTTTACGGGATGTTCTGTTTTAAGGAAATGATCAATTGCATCCAGAGTTGTGGCATGGAAATATCGTTCACCACACTCCGGACAGACTTCGGCATCAACATTTTCAACGATGTAGAGTTTGCCGTCGAGCCAATGCTGTCGTCTGACCTTTTTTGCAACCGTGTGCCCTTCGCAAAATTCACAAATCATGAGTCCTCTGCCAGTGCATACACTGTAATGATAATCAGGCTCTCTTCGTCTCGAAATCGACAAATCACATGAATCAGTCTGTTATCCATTGTAGGTCCCTCGATGCGGTAGCGGGTGCCTCGTGTGTCATGGGTCATGATTTTTTCGATTCGACCTTGCAGAATAGCGTGTTCCACATCCCGTCGCTCAAGGTAGTCATCTACCATTTCATCCTCGACGTGGGAAGACAAGTAATAGTCGCGGTTTTGGATTTTTTGCCGAATTCGGTCAATCGTCGCCATTGTAAGGCTCTGTTTCCATTCCCGATTCTTCTACTTTTGCTTGGGAGTGCTGCACATCTGGCGATCGCTGTCACGGCATTAGGATTGTTCTAAAGATAATCGCGCACTCATCAGAATCCCATTTTAGTTTCCATATTTCAAACAAACCATCATTACCAAATACAGCCAGATAACAATTATTATTAATGGTTTTTCTTTCAGGAAAACTAATGCTTTCTATATCAGCATTGACGAGCTACCCAGCCGCGCTTTAAAGCAACCTGTCCGGTTACTGCACCAGAAGCCCTGAGTGATTCAGGGGAAATATTCTCAGCCTATCTGCTCTGCCCTTTTCTTATCCCAAACTTACGTTACCTTAGGAAGGGTATTCGTTATAGATTGTGGCAATGAGTTCAGCAACACCGTCCCCATCTCCGTCTAGACTACGATCGCTGCAATCCCTACCCGCTAAAACCTTTCATTGGGTAAATGTGGTCAGCCTCACGATTATGCTGATGAGTGGCCTGCAAATTTACAATGCCAATCCAGTCTTTGGGGGACGCGAAGGCTGGCACTTTCCGCCCTTTTTGCTCTTAGGGGGATGGTTGGCCGGAGGACGGCACTGGCATTTTGCAGCGATGGGCATCTTCTCCCTGAATTTGCTCTGGTACGGCCTTTATATTCTGGCCACCCGCCGCTGGCGACATCGCTTTGTCGGCAGTAATGACCTGAGAGCCTTGCAAATCGGCAAGAATCCCAAGCGCAAGATTTACGCATGGCACCGGATTGTTTACACCGCCATCATCCCGATCCTGTTGCTGGCCATCTTTACAGGTATCGGAATGTACAAACCGGCCCAATTCCCCTGGATTGTAGACTGCTTCGGCGACTGGTTTGCTCTGCGAGTCGTCCACTTTGCCACCGTCCCGCTGGTGTTCCTGTTTGCGATCGTCCATTCCCTCCTGGCCCTGAAAGCCGGTGGCGAACGGTTGGTGAATTCAATGTTTTGGGATGAAATGATCTGAGGTTCTCCATGTCTCTCCCCTCCAATTCTGCCAATCCTCTTTCTCGGCGTAATCTCCTGCGGCTGGCGGGTTATTCTGCAGGGGGGATGTTGCTGACAGGGGCATCGCTGACGCTCCTGGAAAATTTGGCTGGTCGAGCGACGGAGCCATTGAATCAGAAGTTAGAGGAACTGTTGTTTCAGCCGCAAACGCCCGTGCCGGAATTTCCCGTGAGCGCGATCGAGCCGGAAAAGCTGATTGTTAATACTTACGGCTTTACGCCTGAAATTGATCTCACCTCATTTCGATTAACAGTTGATGGTGAAGTCGGCAATCCTTTAGCACTTGACCTGGCAACCATTCAGCGAATGCCGAGAAAGTCGATGGTGATTCGCCATGTCTGTGTGGAGGGCTGGGCAGCGATCGTTCAATGGGCGGGAGTGCCATTGCGGGATCTGATTCAACTGGCGCAACCGAAACCGGGCGTGCGGTATGCTTATTTCTTTTCTGCAGATGGCTATTATGAAAGCTGGGATTTAGCGTCCTGTTTGCACCCTCAGACAGTGCTGGCCTATGAAAAAAATGGTGCGCCCCCGCCGATCGATCATGGTGCTCCTTTACGGCTGGCCTCTCCCATTAAGTTGGGCTACAAGCTGAGTAAATGGGTAACGCGAGTGACCCTGGTGAGCCAGTTGCGATCGCGCCGGGGCTACTGGGAAGACCAGAGCTATGAATGGTTTGCCGGACTGTAATTGCAGATGGAGCTACGGTTGGGGGCTTAAAACCAAGTCCCACTCCTTGGCTTTAGGTTTCCACACCGGAGCAGAGGTTGCTCCCACCACATACGGCCCCCAATACTGTCGAGAACCATCCTGGGCAAAGGCAACCAGAATATCACCGGGCTTCAACTTGAGATTGCGTTTAGGTAAAGAC
>JBBIQC010000007.1:16436-27597 GCA_037442585.1 Oscillatoriales cyanobacterium bin_317 | reverse complement strand
TGAACTCTTGACGACCCGTGGGTTCCATTGCCTCACCCATTAAAAGACCAGTGCCGTAGGGTCTGAAATGATGGATACTGCTACAGTTTTCATCCTTTTGCCGAAAGAACAACTTGTACTGCAAGGCGCAGATTCCCAAACAGTGTCTCTTCCAATGGATGCTCCTATCACTTTCACTTTAACAGGTAAATTTGTTGGTAGGTCTAATGTTCTGTTGTATGTTTCAGGAATAAATAAGAATACAAAGGAAGTAATGACTTTGAGTCAACAAATCGATGGGATTGAGATACAGGCTTTAACTCCGTGGTGGTTAAAGTTATTCTCCAATTCCCTATTTGGGGTGCTGATCGGGGCATTGCTAACCTTTGGCACAACGTTGGTAAATGATTATAGACAAAGCAACCGAGAGAAGAAGCAACGCAAACAGTGGCTTATTGCGAATCTGCCTGCTCAATTAGAGGCAAACCGCATTGCTGTTGAGCAAGGTAAAGCAGCGCAGTTCGAAACATGGATCAGTAAACTGCTAACAGAAGGTTACTATGCCGAGTTACGGGATCTAGCAGAACAGAAAAATATTCAAAATAATTTAGTACATTCATTAATTGAAATAAGCTTTTGCCTACATGATTATGAACATGATCGCACAAGAATGAGACTAACGAAAGAGAAGCAAGAAACTCTTGCAAGTAAACTTTCAGAGACAATAGAAATACTTGGAGATTTACGTAAGGATAATAAGTAGTTGAGGGAATTGAATCAATTGTGATCTCCATGTTCGTAGGTTGGATTACACATCCTGCTCAACCTTGTACCTTTAGAGTTAACAAGTAGACTGTCGCTTGCCTTAAATTAGGGCATGTTACAAAGCAGGATTCTGATCGCACCAAGTAATCTCGCACCATTACAAAGTGAGATCGACGTGCTACTCGATGAGATCGGCATGTTACTTAGTGAGATTGGCGTGTTACTGAGTAACATTGTTGCGTTACAAAGCAAGATCGAGATCGCACAAAGCAAGATTCTCCAGTTACTCGATGCGATCAGCGTGTTACAAAGCAACATTGTCGTGTCACTCAGTAAGCAAATGATCTTCCTTTGTGTGATTGTGATATCACTCAGTAACATCGTCGCATTCATAGCAAAATCTTATGTTTCTCCAAGCAAAATATAAACGTTACTCAGTAAACAAATGATCTTCCTTTGTAGGACGACGATCTGACTCAGTGTCATTGTGAAAGTTCAGCCTGAACCAGTCGCGGTTTACCCTTCAAGAAGGGCGATCGAGAAGGGAATATTTACACAAAAGCACACCCCATCCTCCATCCAATTTCCCCAAATTTCCTCAGGCTGATGGGCTGCCGTGAAGGATAGATTGCAAAGGTAGTTTCATCCAAGGAGCATCGGCCCATGGCCCGTCCAAAACGATCCTCTGCAACGCTGCAAAGAGCCGAAAAACGTGAAGCAGGCTTACAATCTATCAGCCCTATCCTCGATCTGGGCAATGGCTTAACCTTAGAAACCTATTCTGACCTGATCGAAACCCTCCGCACCCAGATTGCTACCTACAACAGCGCCCTGTCTACCTTGGATGACCAATCCCGCCAAATCAAAGAAACAGAGCAACAATTGCGGAATCTGTCTGAACAAATGTTGTTGGGCGTTGCTGCCAAATATGGCAAAAGCAGTGGAGAATATGGCAAAGCTGGGGGTGTTCCCAAGAGTGAACGTCGGTGGTGCTATAGATCTGTTGTTAGTGCCTAGATCGGTAATCCAAACTCAAATCGATTGATAAATAGCCCAATAACTACGTCATGCATCAGGATTGACTTGGAAAAGCAAATAGTCTTGCGCGCTAGTCGCTTAATTCGTGTCCGTAACGTTAAATGCTTCCGTTCAATCTTCTGAGTATATCGCTTGCTAACAGTATGAAAAGCAGGTTCAATATGCCGCTCATAAGCTCCCCACCCATCGCTATAGAACTGCATGATCCCAAATGGCTCTAATAAAGCTTGCAATTGCAAAAACGCTTCATCTTCGTGCGTTGCCAACACATACGCTAATACTCGGCCACTCGCATGATCAATCGCCCACCACAGCCAACGTTGTTGTCTCTTCGATTGCACAAAGCTCCACATTTCGTCTACTTCAGCCTCGACATCCTCATCCTGAGCTAAACACAGCCTCACGATCGTTTGAGTCGGTTCTAACGTAGCGAGTACGGCTTCATTGACTGCTTTCAACTCTGGGCTTTTTTTTAAGGGTTTCCATCACTGTCTTTTGGCTCACTCCAAGCACCCGTGCCGTATCTCGAATACCACTGCCGTTCATGGCCATGTCACAAATTTGTTGCTTGACCTTGGGCAGCAATCCGCTATAGCTGTACTCCCGAATAAAGGTGCTACGGTTACACTCCCGATCTTGGCAGCGATAACGCTGTTTACCTTCAGGCGTTTTGCCATGCTTAATGACTTGAGTTCCATCACAAGCGGGGCAATGAACGGGTTCTAAAACCATGAGTTGGAATTGGCTAAGGGATCTTCTCTATTCCAACAGATTTACAAGCCAAAAACAACAGATTTATAGCATTACCGTGAACGTCGTCGGCCTTCTCAGAAGAAAACAGGTGAGAGCGGCGAGGCATCTTCGCAACCCCTGGTCATCCCTGCACTGACCAATGGGAAAACCTCTGAATTTGTAAACGGCAACGGCAATGGGAAAGTGCTCGTTTCTTAGTTGAGTGCAAAACTCCCACGACTGGTGAGCCAGCCTTGCAACTCCAGCAGGATGATGGCGATCGCCCATCCAAAGATATCGGCGGCCAGCACCCAATGTTCACTAAGGCAGTATTACATTTCAGCGTGGGACGATCGCGCAGATCCAAACTATGACGTTCTCAACGATACTCTTACACCAGGTCGAGATCCCTACAATGATGTTTTTAACTAAGAGTAAGATCAGAGAGCAGGATCGCACCACTGAGCTATCGCCATGAACATCGAACAAGCCGTTCTAGACAACTTGCGTGAACTGCCTTCTAAGAACCAGGAGGAAGTGCTGGCCTACATCAAAGCTTTACAGCAAAAGCTGAAGCCTGAAACTGAAGCCCAGCGAATCCAGTGGGGGCAAGTTGCCGAGCAACTTCTGCCCGATCTCCGTCACATGCAATGGCTCCATGACGGGTCTCCTTCGGCTGTTTATGCGGATAGTCTGCTCCGAACTATGCAGAATCTCTTTGACCAGGCCCCTGATGAACCACTCACAGAGGTCTTAATGGTGCTCCACGATGCGATGACATTCCAGAACCGATGGATTGACTACAGCCCTGAACAATACCAGGGTGCCTACACACTTTTTGAGGATCTGTTCAAACGATCGCTCTTGAGCCAGGAAGATGTTAGCCAAGCCATTCAGGAATTAGGGCGGCTAGGGTTTAACACAATGCCCTATGAAGTGGCAGTAAGCACGGATACGGAACCGGATGGTCATGAGTGAGCTAGGGGGCAATGCCCAAAGGGCGGTCTTCGATCATCGCGCCCATTTCCTTGATTCATCGGTGGTGCGTCCGATGCTGCTTGGTACCCAAGCCTATCAGCAGTACTTTGAAACTCAGTTTGGCGATCGCCCTCGTTACATTTCTCCCTACGTTCAGATGGAGATCTGGCGTAGCTATCTTCGCAACATCATTGAGTTTTACTTCACCCTGCGCCTACCGACCATTCCCACCCTGAGCGATGCGCTCACCTTTTGGAGCAATAAACACCAAACCAGTAAGCACAAGGCAATCGAACAACTCGTCGCTCAGTTGCTCAGCAAGCGATCGGTTAATTTTGCCCACCCCGAAGATAAAGAGAAAGCGCTCAAGGCTTTGGAATTACTGATCCGGCAGTTTGTGCGATCATTCCAGACTCGGTTCACCAGCACGGAAGAAGATTCGACCCAATGCGCCCGTGCGCTTGCTCCTTTGAATGTGGCAGCCGAAAACTTGGTAGACGAACTCAAACGGTTTGCCATTGGGTTTGATGATATCGAAACCTGTCGCAGTCTCTGCCTGATTGACCATTTCCTGCTGACGCTTCATCGTTCTGACCTGGAAGCCTATGTGCAGCAAGCAGCAGATTTACCCAAAAATTCCCAGACCCGTGGCTTCATCCGAATCACCGAGAACTTGCAGGACATTTTAGAGAAAGGAGCGATCGCCTGTTCTTGCCGACGGTGCGAACAAATCGGTGATGTTGTGATCGCGTTGGATGCTCCCCGCCACATGTGTCTAGAACACACGGATCAAGCATTTGATTATCTCTGTCCTCCGATTCAGCAACCCCACCGCAAGCACCCATCCGAAACTCAGATAGTCAACCACTAATGAACCTTTTGTGAATTACTTAAACCATTTTGGCGGACAAAGAAAGATAGCACCATGAGGATGAACTTTGATGCTGTTTTGGTGAAGCTTGAGCCAATCATGGAAGGCTTCTGTGATGGAAGGATCTTCGTGAGCTTCTACACGATTCATCATTAATCCACGGGTAAGATGAAGCCACGCACGACGCCCATCAAACCGAGTATCTTGACCATCCAGCGTGATATAGAGGTTGATAGTCATTTCTGATCGACTGAAACCCAGCAAGCTAGATTGAACTTGTTGTTTCTCGGATGGAATAGCAACGTAAGCACAAAATTTAGAAGGTGCGAATTTGTATGAAACAGGATCAAATACAAAATATGTGATTGTGCGTTTACCCCATAGTTGCGATCCTTGGGGGGTTTGTATTTCCTCATTCCACATTCGCAAGTTCAACATAACGTCCATCAAATCACTGGCAAAATGGATTCGAGTTTCTGATGACGTTAACACAGGTTCGGTAATCGTTAAAACACGTTCAATTTCACGGTCTATATCAAGATTCTCGTTTTCGATTTCTGCGATTGGTAACTTATTCAGATTCTGAATCTCTTCCTTAGAAAATTGCGGTAGTAAAACAGTCTGAAAAGCATTCATGCCGATGTGCCGCATAAGTAGAATCGTATTAGCAGCTAAATTTCTGCGCCCTCGATCGACAGCAGGGCTGATCATGCTGACAAATATGTCAGTGGCATTCTGAGGTTGAAAAAGATGACTGGTAGCAAATTTAGCATGATTTGCTACGGGGTCAGCTCGGCTGATTTCAAACTCAATCCACAATCGTTGTGAACCATCGAGCCGTTCCATCAAAATGTCCACACGAGGCTCATAGCCCAGAAATTTTTCGAGATCGTATGGTAACAGACGGCTTTCGTGACTACATTTCCAAGTAGGCGAAGGATGGCGAATAAATTCTCGTTGCAGGTAGGAAGCAAGTTTAAACTTCATAATTCGTTATAAAGCTGAGAGTCTGTACCTTTTTATAGGATGCCCTCTTTATGGGGAATGCTGGTGGGTACTGAGCCAGAAAGGAAAAGCTCGTCAAGAACCATTGAAGATTAAGCGTAAATCAGGGAGCGATCGCTCTGTTGTTATTGAAGATGATGATGACCTTGTCATTACCACCAGTGCTTTAGAGGTTGGATACGATGATGAGGCGCTGATGTGTGTCATTCAATATACTGCCCCCGCAAATATCGCCAGCTTTGTTCAACGTAAGGGAAGAGGAGGGCGCAAAGTGGGCACCCGACCGATCGTCGTTACTGTGCTCAGTCCCTATAAGCCGACCGACTTATTTTTGTTCCGGAATGAGCATCTCCTGACAGACCCGACCTTCCAAAAACTTCCTCTTAATGCCCAAAACCGTTATCTCCAGAGAATTCATGGCTTCTATGCGCTGTTTGACTGGTTGACATATCAAGCACACCTTGTAGGGATAGAACTCGATTTAGAAAAGCTATCGCGTCAGGGCTATCAGTATTTGCTGAACCAGACAGCCAATATGAATATGATGCTCAAGTTCAAGGACTACTTGAAGGAATCGTTCGCGATCGCAGATAGCAATACATTAATACGAGTGTTGGGAGATGCGGATTCAGATGGGTTCCTCTGGAGCATCTTTTTCGAGGGGCTCATGAAGGCTGTGCATCCAAAGTTCGATCGTGAGAACGAGCAAACGGTTAAAGCCCGTCCGATGCTCACGCAGCACTTGCCAGAAAACTTGTTCTCAGACATCAATTTGCCAGAGGTGCGTGTAGATTATCGCCCTGACGATCGCCGCTTTGATAAGCGCCTTGATCCAGAAAGCATCAGTCTAGCAATCAGTGAAACCATACCGGGAAATGTAACCTTTCGCGGCGGGGAAGGTTCAACATGGATACCCCCTGTCACTCCAGATGGGCAATCGCTGATTCCCCTCAGTCGATACTACACGTCAAAAGATCGGATTGAGAACAGCCCTAGCACGGTTAATCTTCCAAAACGTGCGCTTAAGTTAGTTGGCATCACTCCTCGTAGTGATAAATTTCTAACCCTCTATCGCCCTACTCAAATTGAACCTCAACAATTCAGTCGTGACTACAATTCGTCATTCTGGTATTGCAAACCTGATACAGGCGAACTTCGAGAGTGTCGTAGAACTGAGGATGCACCACAGGATATGTACCAACTGGCTCACTCCTGCTCAGCCCAGTCTATTAGTGCGGTTTATATCCGACCAATCCGTGATGTTGCTACGTCTAAATACACCTTCAAACCAACCGATCAACCAGTCGCTTGTGACAGTCTCGGGCAGAATTTAGTTCAGGATATTGTGCTCTACAGTGATGAGCCTGACAATTTGAATCTCCTGGATGTCCGTCGTATCATACTTGGCAGCCAATACACACTTAAGTTTCATGAGGCTAAAGCAGAAGATATTAGACAGGTTGTTGGTTTTACTGCTGATGAAGATGCCAACACTAATTGTGCCTTAGGCTATCAACTTATCACTGAGGGAATTAGCATCAACCTCAATCCTGATGCGCTATCAGCCTCTATATTCTCGCCTTCTACAAAAGCTACCCTTCGCAATAATGCAGTTCGGCATGCCTTTATCACCAACCTGACTGTTGAGTCTGGAGAAAGCTATTTCGCCGCTGAAAATTTAGTGAATGTTCTTTTGTCTCTTGCTGATAACTGGTGCCATGAGCAGGCAGGGACACCAGACGGTTTACGAAATTGGCTGGTAGCAGGTAACAACGAATTCAACCGTCAGTTCACTCAATCAGTTAATCAAATTCATCAATTATCACCGAAGAAAACTGAGGCGGTCATGCAATTGGTTGCTAGCCCAAATGACTATTTATCAATTTTCTTAGATCTTTACGAGGAGTTCAGCTCGGAGGGTGCCCTGTACCAAGACTATTTACAAGACACCTTTCAATATAGTTTGACCGTAGCATTGAAGCAGGTAGCTCAAGAAATAGCTGGAGTTGAAGCATTGAACTATGTTTCAGCATGGACTAGATTACGAATCGACTTTGGCAATGAAGTCACTAAACCTATCTGGCTGTATGAAATTGGTATGGGTGGTATTGGCGTTATGCGTGCAACCCAAGATCTTTTGCGGAAGAACCCAGATCGCTTTTGGACAACATTGGCGCATCGCATGACCCGTTGTCCAACTGCTCAGGAAGAAGCATTCCTCCGACATTTACTGGCTCAACCCCAAGATTGGTTAGCCCACTGCGAGGCACTTGTGAATGCTGTGATCCAAGCTCGCAGTTCTAGCGATCGCCAGATAGCCATTGATGCCTTGCTCGTAGCAGTTCGCAAGCAGTTACAAGTAATTGTGCAACAAAAGCAGCTTAAGGCTTTGCTGCGAGTCTTTATTCCTGACTACACTCAACAAGTTGATGGCAACCGTCTAATAAACTGGCGCATCTTTAGAGAAATTAACCAAGACTTTCTGCCCTCCTGCACTCAACAGTTTGGTCGCGATCCCTCATTCACAGAGGCAAAATCAATTCTCTACCGCACTGTAGCAGGTTCTCTAAACCTCTCAGATCAAGCACTTCCTTACCCAGAACTGGCTCGCCTCCTCCAACTCTACAGAATTGAGTATGGTACAGCAGAAAATGAAGTCCGCCGCGCATTTGAATCAGCAATAGAGCGCCGCATGTTAATGACTTGTCGATGTAGCTGCCCAAACTGCCTGGATGAGCGCAGTGGAGACATTGAAGCGCCTGGACTAAGCCGAAATTTGCTGAATCGTCCACTTCTTACTGAATGGTTAACCCAGGCCCATGCTAGCCAGACACTTACGCTAGAGGGTGAAAACGATGACACAGCCATAACATCAATAGGTGAACAAATCAGACTTCTTCTAGAGAAAGGATATCAAGCGATTTACTTACGAGTACCCAGCGATCGGCTCTCTTCGCTTTGTACCACAATCAGTTATCTAACAGATGCTGGCATTGATACAGACTTAGGGATGATCTATCCCATGATTACTGACATTCAGACCGTCTATCCGACTGACCTGACAGTCAGCCAATCTCCTGCAATTGAAATTACGATCCGTCCTATTGAGTGAGGTCTATTCTGTGGCAAAGCGATCAACCCTACAACGCAGTGGTCAGGCGATGATCTACAACTTTCTGCTGAATGAAGTGCTTGCCTCACAGCTAGGTGATAACTTTGAGTTTTGGATTGTTGCTCCCTGGGTCACTAACTTTCGACTCGCAAATCCCTACTATGTTTCCTTTCAGGAGGTCGTTGAAACCAAACAAGATTCCCTTCATTTGTTTGATGTTCTTCACCAAATTTCAGCAAATGGTGGGAGCGTTTTTATTACTGTTGGAGATGACTCCGACTATCATTCTGCGCTGAGACAGCTTGCAAAACGCAGCGATCGAATCCAGGTTCGCGTCCTATCTGCTCTACATACGAAAGCCTACGTTGGCCGCTATGGTGCCCTTGACGGTTCCCTGAACTTAACCGATGGTGGTGTAAACCAAAACATTGAGTTGTACAACTACTGCCATGATGAGCGGAGCATCGCTCAGCTTCGCCAGCACTGCATCCAGCATTTTGACCAGGCGGTTCAACTGTTATGAAATTTCAATACGAAATTGTTTCTAAGCTTGGAGGTTCTGAGCAAGTGGGGTTACGCCTCAAGTGCGTCAGCCAGTTACAAGCAGAGGAACTGCATCGGGCAATCCGAGAACGCTTCAAGGTTACAAAATTAATGCCATCTCTCCATGGGGAGTACACTCACTTTACCTATGTCACAGCCACCGAAGAGGAATTACAACAGGGGTGGGCATCAATTGAAACTTCTTATGCTATCAATAACGCCAAAGTAGTTGCTGATTATTCTAAGCAAGAAGCAAAGGCAATTCAAACGTTCAAATTGTGGCAAGCTCAATTTCGTAGCATCATTAAGCAACTAAGCGAGGATATTCCTTTACCAACCAGTACGGTTCAGGGAATTAATCCAAACCGCATTGAACAGCAAATCAGGATTGGGCAGGTCACAGAAGCTGAAGAGCAACTGCTTCAGCAATTAGCTGAGGGTGATGGTAATACTCTTCGCTCATTAATTACTCTATATGCTCGTACAGACAAAACGGAGCAATTAGTAGACCTTTTTTCTATCAAGCGCGATGAAATTCTAGCTTTGCCTGTCTCCGGTAGGTTGGTTGAGCAACTTGTACATGCTCATATTCAACGGTCTCAACAGGAGAACTTACCGGAACTGCTGCAATCTGCCCAGCAAATTGCTCAAGAATTCTTACCAGAACTAGAACGCATTCGCCAAGCAGATGGAGTACGGAGGCTTCTTCATCAGGCAATTAATCCCCAGGAAACGATTGAGCCAGTAACAGATGGCACTCTTGGCGAGCAATTAGCTCAGTTAGTCGAAATTGCGCCAGTAGAGCGTATTCCAAAATTGGAGGTGTTGCAAGCCAAGCATCCTCAGTCTGTTCCTGTTCTGCTTAACCTGGCGGCATCCTATCGGGCAGTTGGGGATGCGAATAAAGCCCTAGACCTTTACCAATCAATTCCTGCTAAAACTACCGAGGAGCAAGAAGAGATTCAGGTTCGGCAAATAGAACTCCTTCTATCCAATAACCGCTTCAAGGAAGTAATTAATCTGCTATCAGATTCAATTACTGAACTTTCCCCTTGCCTATCTGGTTTACGGGGTGCTGCTCTCTATTGGATGGGACAAAAATCCCAAGCTCGCCCGTTTCTTGAGAAAGCTTGGCAGGTTGGAGAGAGACAAGTTGAAATGCTCCTACCTCTAGCAAGACTTTGGGCTACAGAAGGCAACCCAGAAAACGCGGCTGAGGTCTACCTAATCTTGATAGATGTTGCCCCTGAAACATTGCTATTGGAAGATCTAGCCCATATCGCTACACTTTCTTCACTAAGAGGATTCGGTGATATCTCTTCTGAACAAGAGGTTATCTACTATGAACAGTGTATTGAAACAGCAGGTTCGCAGTTGGTTAGCCTGTTAAATGCCGAAGATATTTTGAAGGTGCGTTTAGACCTTTGGAAACACCTCAACCGAACAGATAAATTGCTCATTGCCTACGGTGACTGGTTAGATTGGTTAGCCAGTCAGGGGCAAATGGATAAATTAGAAGTTGAGTTGACTGAATTACGGATACTTACAGGAACCCAACAAATTAGTCGTAAACAACATTTTGAATTGCTTGAGGGGCTAGAACCCTATATCGATACTCTGCCGAGACTGCGTCAGAATCTCAGCAATGAGTATCAAGGGCTTGCGATCAATGAAATTGATAATGCTATACGGCAAGGTCGTTCAGAGGAAGCTTTTTTCCAGGATTTGAAACGTGCCCTGTACTATCTCAGCCCAGAAGTCGTGTCTCAACTTGTTGAGTATCAGCAGCAGAGCCTCTCTGAAGCGTCAAAACTCGGTATTCAAACTTCTCCAGGGGATGAGATCCCAGATTCTCCCCTCGACCTATCGGCTCTGCGTTTGGCATTGGTCGGCGGACATACAGCTACGCGGCGGGAAGTGGTTCGTGAGCTAACTGAAACATACAATATGAAAGATATTACTGAGATAGCTCCTTCTAGTGAAAGCCATATTAGTCGTAACAGTATTCAAAGTAAGATCAGCAATTGTGACTTGGTTGCCGTCATTACTGGATATATGGGGCATGACTTAAGTCAAATTGTGTCTGACCTAGACAAAAGTGGGGCCTTAACTGGGCAGGTCATCTTACTTCCCTGTCG
>JBBIQC010000007.1:0-16426 GCA_037442585.1 Oscillatoriales cyanobacterium bin_317 | reverse complement strand
AGTTGTTCGCACTATTCTCAGTGGCATCAGGGCATTAGATTTCATTAGTTAAATTTAGTTAAATAAAGTTGACATTACAGCCTTTTCCTCTATTCATACCCATGCACGCCATAGCTTGCAAATAGGAATAGTCATTAGAAAAGGCGATCGCCCAGCAGAACTATTCTCTGCATGTGAACACATCCTTTCCCGAGAGATGCTTGCTTCTATGGGGTAGATGTAGTTTTTCATGTACTGAAAAGAATTATTAACTGTATCCAGCTAGACAAACAACATCCATTTGCCCGAAAAAAAGTGGAATTTAGTTCCCGAAATACAACACACCGTAATGCCACTCCGGTTCTTGTGTCTGTATCTTTAAGAAACTTGTATCATTCCTAACTCCTTACCTACATTTGTGCTAGCTGACTACCCAGACATTCTCAGGTATTCTTATTTCGCAGGTGTTTAATGGCAAGTACTTAACAGGATAAGAAGTGAGTGAAAAACAGGGTCATCAACCAGATGCTGGAGAAGAACCTCCTGGACCACCGAGAACACCCAGAGGCTATTTACGTCGTGGTCAAGAGGACACCTCTAGACCCAGCTTCTACATGACTAACAGTTTGCTTGAAGAATTGGATGCCCAGGCAGCAGCAGAGAATACCAACCGCTCAGCCCTGGTCACAGAAATCATCACCTTGGCTCTGACTTCAGATTTGGGTAAAGAACTCAGGAAGAGTGCCAAAACAAACCAAAGGACCCTCGGACAGGAAATCAGGTATGTCCTAGCAAAACTTCCATTGGAGGAAATTATGAAGCTTGCAGATGAAGAGAAGAGAGAGACAGCTATAGAACTGCTAGTAGAGTTAATTAGACTAGGGTTGGAAAAATATCAGCAAGGTTCTAGTCAGGACACATAGTGCAAAGCCATACTCTTGCTTATCCAAATCAGGGTGTACATTAAAAATTTTTATTAGATGTTTTTCCAGCCGCTTTTAGCCCTTAAACGACTAGGAGCATTCAGTTGACAGCAGACAGCAGCCTGACTTGTACGTCAATTCCATGAAATCCACTATTTAGAGGTGCTCTGACTATTCAATTGACCGATTGACAGACTTTACCTCTATAAAAGGCAGCAGTTAATCATTCTATTGGAATGGACGTTTTGCCAAAGTGGCACCCAAACATCTAGTTTTTTCTGCATAAGACTTTGTGAGCAATGTGTAATTGTTGGTTCAGTAGCGCAAATTTAGTACAATATTAAAGATAGTCCATCCAAAAGCAAATCCTGGAAAGAGTTTTAGGATTTTGACATTAGGACTCATAAGCCCAAGGTCGCAAGTTCAAATCTCGCCTGAGCCATCGGAAAAATAGCCCTTTCAGCAAGGATTCCAGCGAGTCCTTGCTTTTTAGTTTGGTTGTTTTTAGGTCAGTTTGGGGTAGAAATTGGGGTAAATTTGGGGTAAGGTGTAGTACACTAAAACTACTAGGAAGGTGACCCAATGTTCTCTGAAAATTCCTCGGGTAAAGCCTCCAAAGGCTCTGTCCGTCTCAAGATTTCCAACGATCGCATCCAGCTTGTCTTTACGGTCGCGGGCAAACGTCACTACATCTCCACAGGGTTAGCAGACACTCCTGCAAATCGCAAGGTAGCAGAGCGGAAAGCGGCTGTGATCGAAGATGATATTTTCAAAGAAAGATTTGATCCTACCCTACAGAAATACAAGCCGCAGTCGGCATTAACCACCGTTACCCCAATCTTTACCCCAACTGACGAACCCCCAAAAACCTCGTTATTGGACTTATGGAATTGGACTTATGGAATCAGTACACCGAATTTCAACGTAAGCATTTGGAGGAGACAACCATCCTGCGAGATTACGGGAAAATTGAGAAGCGGATTCGGAAGTTCCCTAAGCAGTTTCTGGAAAATGCCATTGATATCCAGAGCTACCTGCTGAAGAATTATTCTACTGAAGTCACAAAACGTACCCTTAAACACCTAAGTGCTTGCTGCAATTGGGCAATGAGGAAGCGGTTGATTACAGAGAATCCTTTCAATGAGCTAGCAAAGGAAATCAAAACCAAAAAAACGAGCCGCGTGTCCCGTAAACCTTTCTCGCGCTCTTGCGTAGCAGCAATTATTTCTGCATTTGAGAATAACACCTATTCCTCTAAATACTCTCCGGTTGCCCATTCCTACTATGTTCCATATGTCAAATTCCTGTTTTACACAGGTTGTAGACCAGAGGAGGCGATCGCTCTCAAATGGAGGCATATTGAGAAAAACCGCATTCACTTTTGTGAGGCAGTCGCAACAGATGTTCGGGTTAGGAAAACGACGAAAACCGATAAACCTCGCTATTTCCCAATCAACGCTGAACTACAAGCAATTCTGGAAATAATCAAGCCGAATCCCTGTGCAGCCCATGCTCTTGTTTTTCCCGCTAAAAACGGTAAAGAATTAGATACTCACAATTTTCTCAATCGGGTTTGGAAACCTACAGTTCAGCAGTTGGTGAAGGAGGGAAAAGTCAAGGAATACTTGCCTCAATACAACTGTCGGCATACTTTTATTACACTTTGCCTAGAGGATGGAATTTCGTCTCGTAGGGTTGCAGATTGGTGTGGCACATCTGTTCAGGTGATTGAGGAACATTACGCGGGGGCGATCGCCCATATTCAGGTTCCATCGTTTGGGTTGGAGCAAACTGAATCATCCAGTAATACTGAAGTTCCACCCATGTAAACACCATCTCTGGATTCAAAAGCACTACGCTGGCTCCTTAAAGATATTGTGTTTGCGTCTATCCCTCTTCTGTCAAACCAGGATGAAACGCTGATTTTTCGTTGGCTGCAATGGCGGGCACTGGTTCCGCTGGATGGGAGAGCAAAAGTCAAGCATAGTAAGGGTTACGGATTTTAAGGGGCGAATCTTGTATGGCAGTAAGCAAACGCAAAAATAGGGCATCCAAACATTTTTGCTCAAAGACCTCATTAGCCCAATTTGGCAGCAGATTCTTGTATTCCTTGTTTAGCAAGGCTTTCTGCTTCCCACATTACGGAACCAGTGCCAACGAGCGATCGCCAAAGATGAGGGATTGAATACTGACTGATTTAGGGGCACTTACCGTCAGGTCAATTCCGGCTCGTTTGTTTGGTACAGCTTTGTCAATTGCTTGGGAAAGTTGTTGTTGCAGCAAATGAGGTTTGTAAGTCAGAGCCGTGCCACCCGCACTTTTTCCGTGTAATAGGTAAGTCAGCACTTCAGGTTCGACAGGATGCCCAATGGTTAAGCCCAAGACCTCTGCCAATTTGCCGCTCCATCTCGATGCTTGCTCAGCCTCTGAAATGTTGCCTTCCTGGGCATAATAGCGGCTGCCATGAGCGGATGTGATGTTCGCGATCGAGACCACCATGACCACCTCACTGATTTTCTTCAAGAAATTGTTCAAGGGTCGTTTGGATTTGCTGAATCACGGCCTCTTCCTCTTCTAAATTCGAGGTGACCTCTCTGGCAATTCGCTCCACCAGCACTTGAATGCCATCTAAAATCCCTTCTAATCGTTCCATCCGACTGAGGAAGCGAGGAAGCTCAACCGCGTTTGAACCCGGAATATCCTCTTTCAGAATCTGCTGCACCAGGGTTTGAATTTCTACCGACTGTTGTTCCAGGTTTCCCAGTCGTTCCATGAACTCTTTGAAAAATAGCATTCCCGTCTCCGAGTGCACCATTTGAGCCGCAGGGAGTTGAAAAGACAAGGATGGTTGCGGTTGCCATGCGGCAAGTCGCTCCCGAATAATTTGGGCGACAGCCACACCCCGCTGCATCGCCGCCCCTTCAATCTCTTCATTTTCAGCCATTGATAAGGTGACGCTGATCCGTTTAGACGCTTCCGTAGACATGGGTTTTGTAGCCTCCAAATGATGATTGTGAGCGCCCGTGCATCTAGCAGATGGCTACTGGTGCCAGCAGATGGGAGCAGATTGCTGCTGAATGCAGCAGATCGCTGTGCTGATCAGGGCGTCAGGTGTGGCACCCTCAGTTGCTGACACTTGCAGATCATCGCGATGCAGGTCTTCTCCAAGGATCTGCAATGGCTTTTGTCGCAGCCTCGTCATCACAGCCACCCGATTGCACGGTCACCTGATTCAATCTCGGTGATGCGACATTCATTAGCAATTGATCGGAAATCCGTGTGACAGCCCAAAACTCTTCCAAAGAAGTGGTCATTGTCACACGGATTGCTGATGAATGTCCGCTCAATGACCGATCGCGTCCCTAAGCTGTCAAGCGAGTAGGCTCAGATGTCTGCTCTATAAGGATTTCAAATTCATGGTCGGATCATGGTCGGATCATGGTCGGGGTTGCTTCTCCCGAACGCTCTCCGATCGAAATCATGGTCGGATCATGGTCGGATCATGGTCACCCAAGAAGGATGAAACACTGATATGGTCGAGATTCTAGACGTTCACTCTGCGGCTGAAACAAAATCTAAACCTACCCTTTATTTGGCTGGAGATTTAGGCAAATCCGCCTGCAAGTTTTTGTACTGGATCGATAAAGGAGACTTCCAACCCCTCTGGCTTGGCTCCGATGTAGTGGAGGGAGTCAGTGATGCCATTCTCAAGAAGTTTGAGGTGGGTGGGGATTTATCAGAATCCGCCTGGCTCAAGGTTGGCGAGCACAACATCCTGGTGGGTAATTCAGCGACCAGTTACAGTTCCAGCTTCGCGGCAGACAAGGTGCAAATTGCAGCGTATCAAGTGGCAACGGCTCTGGGACTGGCTGCGATCGCATCTCAACTCTCGGAGTACAACGCCGTTGTTTCTCTGGCCATTCCCCTGAATGAGTTCCGCAATCGAGCCGAAATCGAGAACCAACTGAAAGCGATTGGGGAGGGGATGACCGCGTGCGATCGCCCACAACAGTTCACGGTCACCCTTTCCTTTTATCCCGAAGGAACTGGACTTTATCTGTTGCACCGGAAAGAACGGGAACACCAAATATCTGCTCCTTACACCAGGCGAGCTGTCGTATTGATGATGGGACATCGCAATTTGTCACTGCTGGTTTTCGAGGGCGGGAGGTTGAATGCCAACCTCTCTCAAACCAGCGATCGCCTCGGTTTTTGGAACGGCTTCACAACCGATGCATCAAGTGCAGGGGTGCGAGAGCGGGATTACCACTCCCTGCTGGCGGCGGTTGTCAGTGGGAGTGCCGAGCAACTTTCTGCGATCGAAGGGCGAGTGAAGAATTTTTCGGAAGCCGTTGATGCGATTCGACAGGGTGAGATGAAACGGCTCGATGCCTTCTGTCGCGACGATAATGTCATCGATCTCTTGGTGAACTCGACACAGACCGATGTCCTGGTAGGGGGTGGAGTGGCCCATGTGCTGCGTTCTGACCTGAAAGACTACTTTGCTGGATTGGGATTTGCCGAGCATCTCTATTTTGCAGATGCGATCGGCGGACGACTGCTGCTGTTGGCAGAGCAAACCCGCAATGCTCAAGCCGATTTAGCCCGCCCGATGCGAATGGCAGATGTCTACGGACTGGCACAGGCATTGCTGGGTAAGGTTCAGCGACCATAGGAGGATGAACAATGGTTTCTCCCAAGAAAATGGAACCCAAAGTCCGCAATCGCTCCGAGTTCTCCTACAAGACGGATGCTCAGACTCCGCTAGCCACTGTCTTTGCCTACCTCAATGGCAAATTCTCTCGAACTTTTACCCTACGAGAGGGTAAGCAGCGGGCGATTGATGCTTTGCTGGCCTTCTGGAGACCTTATGCATTGAGAGCAAACAAATCTGAATCTGATGAAATTAGAGAAGCTGCGATTGCATCGGTAGAAGCCTTATTTCGTCAGTTGCAAAGAGTTTGTGCCGATTTCAACGTGGATTCTCCCTGTTCACCGAATGAGCCAATGGACTTCAGTGATCTGCTGGCTGCACTAACGGCTCGTGCAGAGCAAACCATGTCTTCACCTGATCTGCTATCCCAGACTCAAGTGCGATCGCACCCTCCACCCATCACCAATGCAGTAATCACATCCGAGATGATTTTTGTCAATGATGAAGAATTATTGGGAGATTTGCTCTGATCATCCATTACAGTCCTGACATCTTGAGCTGCACTGAGTGAATCGCTCTGCCAATGGAACGGTGATTGGATTAGTGCAACGGCGGTTTGATGTTACCCTGGAACATCTGATGAATCAGCGCAGCAATGGCAGGGTATGACCGATCACGATGAGCTTTTCAAACAACTGCTATCGACCTTTTTCATTGAGTTCCTGGAACTGTTTCTGCCTCAAGTCGCAGGTTCAATTGACCGGGATTCAGTCACATTCCTGCCCCAGGAATATTTTGCTGACCTGACCATCGGCGAAAAGAAGGTGATTGACCTGTTGGCAGAAGTCCGATTGGCAGGGCAGGAAACAGGGTTCTTGATTCATGTGGAAAACCAGGCATCCTCTGAAGCCAATTTCACCCGGCGCATCTTTTTCTACTTCGCCCGACTCCACCAGAAATACCTCCAGCGGATCTACCCCATCGTGGTCTTTTCCTTCGATGAGCCTTATCGGGAAGAGCCGCACCAGTACACTGTGGGATTTGATGACTTGAAGGTGCTGGAGTTCAACTTTTTCCCGATTCAACTGAATCGGCTTAACTGGCGCGATTATCTCACCCAGCAAAATCCAGTGGCAGCAGCCCTGATGGCGAAGATGCGGATTGCTCCGGGCGATCGCCCCAGGGTAAAGGCAGAATGCTTGCGGTTACTCGCTACCCTGCGATTAGACCCAGCCCGAACCGACTTGATTTCAGGCTTTGTAGATTCGTATCTACGCCTCGATGCTCAGGAAGAACAGGTGTTTCAAGCAGAGATTGGTAGACTAGAGGAAACTGAGCAGGCAGGTATTATGCAGATTGTTACCAGTTGGGCAGAACAAGCTGAGCGTTCTCTGATTTTCCGCTTACTTACACGAAGAGTCGGAGAAATCCCTGATGCGACGAAGGCAAAGATCGACAAGCTCCCCATAACTCAATTGGAAGACCTGGGTGAAGCCTTGCTTGATTTCTCAAGCTTGGCTGACTTAGAAACTTGGTTGAACAATCTACCAGTGGCATGAGCACAGTATGCAAATTGTCACCAGTTGGATGGAACAAGGCATTGAGCAGGGGATAGAACGCGAGAAATCCTTAATTCTTCGTTTACTCACCCGGCATGTCGGGGAAGCCCCTGATGCAACGAAGACAAAAATCAGTAATCCCTCCATCATTCAGTTGGAGGACCTGGGTCTAGCTCTGCTCGATTTCTCACAATTAGCAGACCTGGAGACGTGGTTGGAAGAGCACCTTTAATGACAGCCATTTGGTGGTTATGGCTGTTTACCTGACTTCATCAATCGCTGCAAAGCCGCGTATGTTCCTAGACAGTCTGCGACAATGCCCATGTGTTTGGCATCAAAGCCTCTGGCGCGGGGTTCACTGGCTTCCTGGGTAATCGCTTCGATCAGAAACTCCATCAGCTTTCGCGCTTCGGGATGGAGTCCTTTGACTGAAAAGCAGTGGTCACCTAAAGTCAATGTTGGATTCTTCTTCGTTCCATTCCTTTTGTTGGGAAAGTTGGGTGGTGGGTCGGATTCACTGGTTCCGGTACTGCGATCGCCCATACGGTTCTACCTCCAAAATAAAAGGGGAGCCATGTTGGACTCCCCGAACTGCTGAAATAGGTGATGTGAAAACAATGCTTCCTGATTGGCAAGTCTAGAAATCGTCATAGCCCGCTTCCAGGGCATCGCTGTCATCGCTCAACTCTTCAGTGTGGGAAGTTTGTGAGTGGGTTTCCAGGTCGGTTCTCCCAAATCCTTCCCAGGCATCAAACTCTGCCAGAATGCGGTCTTTCAGTTCAGGGTGATAACCGATGAAATACGATCGCCAGTTTTCGGGAATAGGAATGCCATGATTGGTGACCGAACACACCCAGGATTTGTTTTTCTCTCCCTTGAGGATGGGTTGGACATGAACGGCTAACATGGACAAGGCCATGAAGCGTTGCGAAGCACTTCCGAAGGTAATCTCCCCTCGGTTTCTTGGCTCCAGTGGCAGCACCATAGGCTTTACTCATTTCATTCTGGAAGTCTCTAACCGCTTCTCCAAAGCTGCCGCAGAAGCTGCCCTTCGTCGTGAACTGTAAGGGTTTTTCGTGCAGCAGTTGTTTTTGCTGATTCACCAGATACACAAGGTAACGAACTTTGAGCACCATTGAGGCGCGATCGTACAGGTCTTTGCGGTACTCTCGCAGAAATTCGCCACTTTCGCGATCGAACATCAACAGCTTAGATTTGCGAAGAATCAAAAAGCGGGCAATCAGGCTGCGATAGCCTTCGACCACTTCACCATTTTGGAAGGTTGTTGTGTGGAGTGACCATTCCTCGATAGGTGTAAACTGGACTGCTGACCTATTTGCGGAAGTGATGAAGAAGCCGGATTGATTGGGGTCTTGATGGTTGAGCATTTGCAGGTAAGGGAGCGACTCTCGACCCTGCTCAAATTCCGCAGCATCAAATTCGTCGGGTGATGAAGTAGCAGATGCAGAGAGTCGGGCGATGGAAGCGGTGGCACCTTTTCCATTAAGAGTAGCTGTTTGAGTCGTTGTGGATGACATGATATTAATTTCCTAAATGAAAGGGCATGAAGTGGAAAGGGAACAGATGAGCCTGAACACTCCACCTGTTCCGTCAAGCCAGTAATGATCGAGTCAAAATTTGTCGTAATAGCAAGGATCTGGGCTATCGATATAACCGAAGGCAAAGTGTTGGCGGGGGGAATAGTGGTGAATTCTGCCGTCTGCTTTTCTGGGTAATTTCTTCAAAGCTGCCACATAGCCTTCCAGGTAGGCATCATCGGTATATTCAGGTAGTCGTCCAAAGGCGGCATCATTGGAACCATCGAGGTAGCTGGATTCGTAGAGGGCTTCTCTGGTAGCTTCGTCGCGCTGGTCCCGTTCTTCGGCAAGACAATCGGTGATAAATGACATAGGATTGTTCTACTCCATTGTGAGTCAGGAGAGCGTTTCAGCTTTGGACGGCAGGGGCGCTCTCTTTTGATACATAGGGACAAGGAAAAACCTGCGATCGGGGAGGGGCATCAGTCAGCGCCAGCGTTACCCTCTTGTCCGATTAGGCTTGTTTCCTTATCTGACACCATCTTACCATGTAGACATGGTTTTAGCCGCTATTATGTCCATTTGTTTGATCACTTTTGCTTATTTAAATGGCTGGTAACGATAGCTTGAGATGATCGTTCAATGCCATGTCTACCTGGTATAACTGGGTGGTAGCTGAATTGAATGGGAACTTGTGATTAATCGTCCAAAAAATGAGCAGGGGCGTTTTATTAGCCAGAATCCAGAGCCTTTAGCAGACAAGGCTCTGTCAGTACGTCTTCCAGTTTCCATTGATGCGGTAATTCGCCAAATGCCAAGCGAACAACGAGCAGCCTGGTTGCGAAGTGTCCTTAGTGAAGCGGTGAAGCGGGAGTTGATGGTAGACAGTGAAACTGTCGGTGAAAATGATGCTGAGTAGGGACTCGAGTGAGGTTTCGGTATAGTCTTGGCGGAACTGGGCATTGTGCCGTTCTCAACTGCAATCCTTGATTCCAGGCTTAGAGTAGGGCAGTAGGCTCCAACTTTCCAGAGTTGTAAAACTGTTACAAAAATCTATTATTTTTTTTAAAATAGTTTATTGTTTGTATGATTTACCTTGGGTGCTTCGAAAAATCGGCTGTCTTATTGAGAATAGCTCGGTGTATTGAGGTTGGTGTTTGCAATCAGGCATTCAAGTGAGGTGTCCCCTATTCCAGATGCTAGAGCCAGGTTAATTTAATGACCTTTACCCGTAAAGTAAAACAACATTTGGTGCTAGAGATGGTTAAAGACATCTTTCCCTCTAGACCGTTGAGCTACGTTGAGGAGATTGTGTTTCTCAACGCCTGGGAGGGCAAGCTATATCGGGAAATAGCCCAGGAAACGGACTATGAGGAAGGTTATCTGAAGGATGTTGGTTCGCGGCTCTGGCTCGATCTGTCTGAGCAAGTAGGGCGGGTGATCACTAAAAAAAACCTGCATTCGGTGTTAGCAGAGTACTGTAACGAAAAAAAGTTATCGACGACTCAATCTCTGCTGACTGATCTTGTTCCTGACAATCCTGTTCCTGACAAAATAGATTTTCCTGGATGTCCACTTCCGTTTGGTTCTGCGTTATATATCCACCGATCGTCCATTGAAACCCAGGCGATCGCGTCCATTGATCAAGCGGGTAGCCTGATCCGAATTAAAGCACCTCATCGTATGGGCAAAACCTCGTTGATCAACCGGGTCATGGGAGTTGCCGCTCAGTCAGGAATGCAAACGGTGTTTGTGGATATGAGGCAGGTAGACGCGACGGTGCTGGAGGATCTGGATCATTTTTTGCGTTGGTTTTGCTGGGATATCGGTCATCAATTAAACTTAAAACCCATGTTTGACGAGTACTGGTTTGCCAGTGCGGGGAGCAAGCTGAGTTGCACCACCTATGTGCAGGAGTATTTTCTCAAGCAGAGCCAAGTGCCCATTGTGATCGCCATTGATACGGTTCATCATCTGGTCGATTACCCGCACATTGCGATGAATTTCTTTGCGATGCTGCGATCGTGGTATGAACAATCCAGAGTTCGTGCCGATTGGCAAAAGTTACGCCTGATTGTTGCCTACGTGGCTGAATTAGAGCTACCCCTGCCCTCGAATCAATCGCCGTTTAATGTCGGGTTGCCGCTGAGTTGACCCTGGTTTACCTCCACCCAAATTAATGAGTTGGCTGAACGCTATGAACTCGATCAAGTGGGGATTCGGGATATGAGCACCCTGCAACCCTTGCTCAATTTGGTCGGCGGACATCCCTATTTGCTGCAACTTGCCTTTTACTGGCTGCGGGCAAAAGCTCTATCGCTGACCCAACTGCTCCAGGAAGCCCCAATGGCGAGAGGAATTTATAGCGAGTACCTTCGCTGCTTGTGGTCAACGCTGCAGCGGGATGGCTGCTTAATGGCTGCGTTTCAACAGGTTCTATTCAGCTCTGAGCCGATCCATTTGGATGTCGAAATAGCCTATCAATTGGAAGACTTAGGGCTGGTGCAGTTCTCCGGTGGCAAGGTTAGCCTCCGGTGCGACCTTTATCGGCAATATTTTTGTGCTTACCTAGAGAACTAATATGGGTAAGCATCTCTATCAAGTGGGGGGGAGCCTTGCCGCTGATGCCGTGACCTATGTGGCTCGGCAGGCCGATCGCGAACTCTATGAGGCTCTGCTGGCCGGGGAATTTTGCTATGTGTTCAATGCTCGTCAGATGGGTAAATCGAGCTTGCGGGCACAAATGCAGCGGCAGCTCCAACAGCTTGGATATCGCTGTGTCTATCTAGATATGACGCAACTGGGTAGTGAGCAGGTGTCGCAGCAGCAGTGGTATCGCGGCATCATGTTAGAGCTACTGCGCAACCTACAACTTTTGGGCAAAATCGATGTGAAAGCCCACTGGCAGACCTGGGAAACCTTGCCCCTGGTGCAACAATTACGGTTGTTAATCGATCAGATTTTGGTGCAACTGCCAGAAACTCAACTGTTCATTCTGGTCGATGAAATCGATAGCACCTTCAGCTTGAATTTCCCGATCAACGATTTCTTTGCCTTTATTCGGGCCTGTTATGAGATGCGCCCCTATGAACCAGCCTATCAACGGTTAACCTGGGCTGTTTTTGGGGTAGCGACCCCGTCTGATTTGATTCGCGATCGCAAACGCACCCCCTTTAACATTGGTCGGGCAATCGCTCTACAAGATTTTCAACTGGACGAGGTGCAACCCTTGATGCAGGGTTTACCCGCTCACATCGGGAACCCCACCACGATTCTCAAAGCCATTCTGGCTTGGACGAATGGGCAACCCTTTCTGACCCAAAAACTTTGCCAGCGCTTGGCTCTTCTAGGACAGGAGGGGGCTGCTGCGGCCCTGATGCCGTCTGGCGCAGAAGCGGTTTGGGTTGAGGAAATTGTGCGATCGCAAATCCTGGAGAATTGGGAAGCCCAGGACAATCCAGAGCATCTGCGGACGATTCGCAATCGCCTCTTAGGCAATGAGCAGATCACTGGGCGGTTGCTGGGGATGTATCAGCAGATTTTAGAGCAGGGCAGCATTGCCATTGACGGCAGCTCAGAGCAAGCAGAACTGTTGTTATCAGGCTTAGTCAGCAAACAACAGAGCCAGTTACAGGTGAAGAATCGGATTTACCAGAAGATCTTTTCTCTGGACTGGGTGCGGCAGCAACTAGATATCCTGCGGCCCTACTCCCAACCCTTTAATGCCTGGCTCGCTTCTAAGTGTACCGATGAGTCACGGCTGCTGCGGGGACAGGCGTTGCAGGATATGTTGCTCTGGTCGCAGCGCAAAAGCCTGAGCACGTTGGATTATCGCTTTCTGGCGGCGAGTCAGGCCCTAGATCGGCAAGAGACGATCGCCAAAATAGAAGCCGCCCGGTTGCAGGAGTTGGAAGCCCGTCTGGCAATTGAACAGCAGCGCAGTCGGGAACAACGGCAGAGCCTGATGCGACAACGCATCCTGCTGAGCATCGTTACTCTGATGCTGTTGGTAGCACTTGGACTGGGGGTGTTTGCGGGGATTCAGTACTATCAGGCATCTGTAAGTGAAACCCGCTCGATTGTCCGCACGGCTGAAGCCCTATTTGCGTCTAATCAGTCTCTTGAATCAATGCTAGAAGCCATTCACGCCCAGGATCGACTGCGGCAATCGCGATCTGTTGATCCATCGCTCCGCACTCAAGCGGATGCCATTCTGGAACGAGTGGTACTTGGTATTCATCAGCGCAATCGCCTGGACAGTCATCGGGCCGTTGTCATGACTGCCAGTTTTAACCCCGATGGGACAACATTGGCAACCGGAAGTGTTGATAAAACCGTTAAACTTTGGCGACGAGATGGAACTCTGTTAACCACCTTGACTGGGCATCAATCTACAGTCGGTGCTAAATTCAGCCCTAATGGTCAATGGTTAGCCTCTGCTAGCGATGATGGCACAATCAGAATCTGGACTCCTGCAGGAAAGCTACAGCGCAAATTTTCGACTCACATCACATCAGGGGGCTGTGGGATTTTGACCTGAGTGCAGATAGCCAAACTCTAGCAGTGGTAGGGCTGAATATCAGCAAGGTTGAGATTTGGAGTGTTCAGGGGCAGTTTGTGGGCGTGCTCGATACCGGAGGGCAGCCGTCCGGTGTGCGAACGATCGCTTACAGTCCCAAGAGCGATCGGATTGCTCTAGGGGGCAACGATGGCAGCGTTACCCTGTGGACTCCGGCGGGTGAGCGGCTGCAAACCCTGGGGGGGCATCAGGAAGCCGTCAATACCCTAGCGTTTAGTCCGGATGGAGAGGTGCTGGTGAGTGGTTCTTCGGATAAAACGATTAAAATGTGGAATGCTAATGGCAAACTGATCACGACTCTGAACCACCACAACTCCGGGGTATATGGGCTTGCCTTCAGCCCGAATGGACAGGAATTTGTCTCGGCCAGTGACGATAAAACACTGGCGTTATGGACTCGCAATGGTACTCTGCTCGATACCTTTCAGGGACACAGAGGGGTTATTTGGGATGTCGCCTTTAGTCCGGATGGTGCCATGATTGCCTCGGCTGGTGCAGATACAGTACTGCTCTGGCAGGCACACAATTCGTTTCATCAAACGGTGCAAGGGTTGCCCAAGACACAATACTTCACATCGCTTTACAGCCACGATGGCAAGACCCTGGCCATTGGGGGTTCTGCTAACAACCTCATCTTACTATCGGCAAATGGTCTCACGACTCGTAGCATTACTACCGATCAGGCTACGGTGCTGAAATTATCTCTGCACCCGACCCAGAACCAGTTCCTCTCGGCAGGGGAAAACGGCACCGTGAAACGGTGGGATATGACGGGTACCCTCTTACAAACCTATGGACCTCACGATAGTGCCGTAGCAGGGGTAGCCTGGCATCCCAATGGACACGAACTGGTTTCTACCACCATGAGTGGCCAAATCGTTCGCTGGAGTGTAGAGGGCAAGCGACTTCAGCATTGGTCAGGACATCCGGTATCGGTCTGGGATGTGAGCTACAGCCCGGATGGCAGCCAGTTTGCCACGGCTGCTTCGGATGGAACCGTCCGACTTTGGAGTCCCGATGGGCACCTGCGGCACACACTCAAGCATAATGCGGCAGTGTGGCGGGTAGCGTTTAGCCCAGATGGGGCACTGCTGGTGACGAGCAGTTCAGATAAGACCGCGAAAATCTGGCGTAAAGATGGGACACTGGTGACAACCCTGAAGGGGCATCTATCTGAAATTTGGGGCGTGGCATTTAGCCCGGATGGCAAGCTGGTAGCGACTGGCAGTGGGGATGAAACGGTGAAACTTTGGAATCTGGACGGGAACCTACTGGCGACGCTGAAGGAACATGGAGCGGGGGTGCGAACTGTGACATTCCGCAAAGATGGTCAAGAACTGGCCTCCGTGGGGGATGACGGGAGTCTGGTGTTCTGGAAGATTCCCGAAATTCTAAAGTTGCAGCCGTTGCAGTACGCCTGTAACTGGGTGCAAGATTACTTGCACACGAATCCTGGGGTGACGGAGCGAGATCGCAACATCTGCAAACCAGCAGTATGACAGTTATGACAGGATAGAACTAGTGAAACCTTGAAAGACTGCCCTGCAACCGATGACTCAAGCCCAAGCCAACTCCAAACTATACAGCTTTGATGAATTTATCCACTGGTACCCTGAAAACTCAGAACTCCGGTATGAATTGCATGATGGGGTAATTATCGAAATGCCCAAGCCAAAAGGGAAACATTCAAATCTCACAGGTTCCCTAATCGAGCAACTCTTGATCATGATCAGGCAGATGGGTAAAGGAGGCATTTGGACGATTCCTAGAGAGGCGATCGTCAAACCGCGACGAGAAAACTCAGGGTATGAACCCGATATTATTGTCTTAAATCAAGACGTGATTGGGTTGGAATCTCGGTGGGAAAGCGAATCAATTATCCAAAATGCTGATTCAGTCAAATTAATCGTCGAGGTCGTTTCCACGAATTGGCGCGACGATTACTACAATAAACTGCGAGATTATGAAGAGATGGGCATTGAGGAATATTGGATTGTCGATTATGCCGCATTGGGGCCGAGAAAGTTGATCGGCGACCCCAAACAACCGACATTTTTTGTTTGTCATTTGGTTGATGGGGAATATCAGATGACGATCTTTAGGGGAAATACTCCCATTGTTTCCCCGACTTTTTCCCAGTTCAACTTATCAGCACAGCAGACTTTTAGCCTAGCTTTGTAGAAAAACCAGGGGCATGGTAGGAGCAAGCCACAGATGAAGAGCGCGGAGCATCTTTCTGGACGATTCCCAATATTCTGAAATTGCAGCCGTTGCACGTATGCCTGTGATTGGGTGCGAGATTACTTGCACACGAATCCTGGTGTGACGGAGGTTGATAGAAAACTCTGCCAACATTAAGTGAATTTCCAACTAACAGAACATCATTGTAGGGTAGGCAAATTTCCTATTCCCATCCATCTGCATAGGAAGTTATTGCACAATCACAGAAAACCTTATGAATCAATAATCAAAGAATTTGGCGTAGTCATCGCAAACTATAATCCGGCATGCGGTTCTATGTAATCAATGAGATTCCGAACGGTGAGAAACGAAAAATCTTCATCGGGAAGCGTGATGCCAAAAGTGCCTTCCAGAGCCGATTTCAGTTCTCCAAGACTTGTATTATTCGCTCCTAGCGCATCTAGAGGCGCGTCAAGCGGGATAGTGCCCGAGTCAACACCGAGTTTCTCCGCAAGGATTTGTTGTAGATCGGTAATGTCAGCCATAGGAATGTTCCTCGTATACGATTCATTCAATTGATACTGAACATTAAGGGCAGAAATCAAGTCAGAAAAGCCTGATGTTTTTCCATCGCAAGATCAGACTTGTCTGACCTTTTTTACTTGTCTTAACAAATGCGATCGTAGTCTCATAAATACACTTGAAAACCAAATAGAATTGGGGCGTGGTTATGAGTTTGCAGTAGGGCGGCCAAGCAAGTAGACTTCATCTGGATAACGATCGCATCTCAAAGCGTCAACCCGTACTAAACATGACGCTAAACATAATCGATAGCGTCAGTCAAGAGAGTTCATGCTATTCTGAAGCTGGCCGTAAATCCATTCCTACGCATCACTATGTCTACCCGATGGTTCCTGAACAATGACCATTTTTTAGTTTTCCTCGATCAATGACCATTTGGGAGCGTGTCACCTTATCGGTAGAAAAATCAGAATGAAGGAAGTCGTAATTCC
>JBBIQC010000006.1:763-29019 GCA_037442585.1 Oscillatoriales cyanobacterium bin_317 | reverse complement strand
ATCTGCCTCACTCCAACTGCTTCGATTCCGACTTTTTCAGCAAGCCCTAATTATGAACTCGAGATCTGCGGTACGGCTTTCTGAAGCTTCCCAGCTTACGCAGGAAACTTAGGAATCTGGCAAAGGGGTTTCTCCCAAACATAACGGTTTTAAGAGAAATTTTGTTTCTCTTAGTGCTGGTCTAGCAACAATCCACCATACCTCTATACGCTATCAATTGTAAGCGGAAAGGAGCAATCAGCCATAAAATATATGGCATACTCTATGATAAAGGGCACAGAATCAAATATAGAATTCCACCCTAATCGTGTTCTAGGGCACTCCGAAGGCTGGTCAGTAAGTTGGCAGCGTTGCGATCGAGGGTCTTAAAGTCTTCTTGATATCTGGAAGCGATCGCGGGATCTTCACTCAACATCCGCATATTCTGCAAGACGGCGTTCAGTGGAGATCCCAATTCTGCATGGATTCGGGTCAGAAACTCGCTTTTCTTTCGGTTAGCAGATTCTGCCGCTGCGGTCGCTTGTCTGAGTAGATCGTCCCGTATGTCTAGCTGCCGTTTTAGCGCACAGATCGTTAACTGATGAGTAATCCGAGCTAAAACTTCTTCAACTTGGAAGGGTTTAGTGATATAGTCTGCTCCCCCAACCTGAAAGGCTCTGGCCTTATCTAAGGGTTCATCCATCGCACTCAAAAAAATCACTGGAATCTCCCGAGTTTGCGGATCGGCTTTCAAGTGTTGACACACCTGATAACCATCCATTTCGGGCATCCGAATATCCAACAAGATCAGATCAGGAGGAGAGGTTTTGGCTCCTAGCAAGGCCATAGAACCACTTTTAACACAACGAACCTTATACCCCTGCTGAATCAAGGTAGCCGACAGGACACGCAAATTATCTGCAGAATCGTCAACGATTAAGATATCCACTTGTGATTTATCAAATAAATTTTCTGTCATTGTGCTCATTGCCAAACATCTACTGCCCCTCACAGCAGAAGAAAAACAAGCAGTCTGAACCTGTCAGCAACATACTATATGAACTTTTATATAGCAACCTGCAAACGCTTCCTCAGAGTACAAGTACTTGTGTAGTTTCTTAAAGCAGCTTGGTAATAAAATTATCACCTCCTGTAATCCGCATATCCAACTACTCTTCGACAAAATATTTGTTCTTCGGTATCCTTACTCAATGGCTTGAGGGAGGGTAATAGTAAATGAAGTCCAGTCGTCATTACTGCTCACGGAGATCGTCCCTCTCAATTGTTCTAGCCGTTTCTTGACTAAGGCTAACCCCAAACCAATGCCACCATACCGCCAGGGGTCATTGGTCGGAACCCGATAAAATCGATCAAACACTTTTTCCCACTCACTGACCGGAATTTCCACACCAGAATTGTTCACGCTAATTTGCACAAACACCGCAGCCGTCTCAGGATTGCTGACTGATGCCTGATCTGTAGTCGGAATAGGAACCTTTTGAGCAACAACTCTAATCACCCCACCCGCTGGGGTATATTTACAGGCATTATGCAGTAGTTCCATCAGAATATGGCGTAAATAAATAAAGTCAGTTGTAATCGGGGGTAAATCTGGGGCAATCTCCATCTGCAATTCCTGTTGTTGCAGGCGAATCCGACCTTCAAAGGATTCGATGATATGAGCAATCCAATCTTGTAAGTTAGCCGTTGACAAAATTAACGGTTCTGTTCCTGCATCTAATCGAGATAAGTCCAGCAGGTCATTAATCAGGCTAATTTCTCGCTGGCACTCTTCGTTCAAGATGGTTAAGTACCGGGCTGGTGCAGCATCGTCATTTAACAGGTTGAGGCGCTGTAAGACCAATTCCAGCATTTGAATCGCCAGGTGAATATTTGACAGAGGCGTGCGAAGTTCATGGGAGATTGTGCTGAGAAAATCATCCTTGAGCTGATTCAACCGATTCAATTCTTCTACCTGCGACTGGGCAGTCTGATACAGACGGGCCTGCCGCACCGCGATCGCACACTGATTCGCTACCAGTTGTACTAAGCGAATATCTTCAGTACTAAAAGCTTGCCCATTGCTATTGACGAGCCAGAGATCCCCCAAAACTCCGTGGTCGTCCAGAATCGGACAGGCCAACATCGCTGGTTGCTGCCGCGAAGGATGAGGTTGCAAAGAACAGAACTGAAAATATTGCCCTTGTAACAGTTGTTCATAGCCCTCAGCAAAGTTAGCCATCTCCAACACCCGGCCCTGCAGCACCGCTGGTGTGGTGGTGTATTCGTAGCAAACGGTAGAAGTCCGCCGCTCCAGATCATATAGAGCGGCATTACAGCTTTCAGCCCCGATCGCCTGGGCCAGTTCCCCCACCGCAGTTTGTAAAATGTGAGCTTCATCCAGACTATCCCGCACGCGATCGGTGATCCGTTTCAGGGTCGCTTCAAACTGGTAAGCCTGCTCCAGTTGGGCAGTGCGCATCTGTACTTGCTGCTCGAGGCTGGTGCTGAGGGATTCCAACTGTTGCTCAGTTTGCCTGCGTAACTGCACCTCCTGTTGTAACTGCACATTTTGTTCCTCCAAACGTTTTTGCAAACTGCGAATTCTTAACTGGTGCTCAATCCGAGCCAGAGTTTCTTCTAACTGGATTGGCTTGGTGATGTAATCTGCTGCACCAACTTCAAAAGCTCGCACCTTATCCAGCACTTCATAGACAGCACTGATAAAAATGACTGGAATGGAACGAGTGGTGGATTGGGATTTCAGTCGCTCACAGACCTGATAGCCATCCATATCTACCATCCGAATGTCAAGCAGAATCAGATCCGGCATGATGTCCTCAAGGCGAGCCAGAGCCAGTTCACCGCTGGTCGCCACGCTAACATCATATCCCTGACGGGTGAGCGTAGCAATTAATACCCGTAAATTATCAGGGGTGTCATCGATGATCAAAACAGTCCCCAAACTCACCCTCTCCATAGAACTGAAGAATTGGTGGACAGGAAACATCTCAATTAGGGGAGAGGAGCGACAATTATTCATGGAACTCCTAGAATGTGACAAGAAAGGTAGCACAGCCTGAGCAATTTCTCAGTACTTAAGCACTAAGCTCTTCATAGCGAAAAATAGACGGCATCTAAAACTACTTAGCTGGCTTGATACAAATTTAGGAGCAATCATCATCATACCGATCAGCAAGTGTGCAACTTTTATACCTGGCAAACTCAAAATATACTGACAAGGCCGATGTGTCCATAGTGATTTTGAGCGATCGCTACGCCAACAGAACCATAGCAACCAGCCAGTGAACATTGACCAGAGTGGCCACATCCCTGTACATGGTTGCAGTTCTTAATAATATAAGGTTTTAATAAAATTTTGTGGTAGAAAGAGAAAATACCTGAATTAGCCAGCGCACAATGAGGCCAAGATCAGGGAGCCTGCGGTTTGGGGATCAACGGGTCTGGAGAAGAAGTAGCCCTGCATCTGCTGGCATCCTAATGTTTTGAGAGCCAGCATTTCTTCCCGTGTTTCAACCCCTTCAGCAACCACTCCTAAACCTAATTTTGTAGCCAATAACAGAATGGATTCACAGATATCCCATTTCTTGCTACTCACAAACGAGCGATCGATCTTAAGAACATGAATGGGCAAATCCTTCAATCGGCCTAAAGAGGAATACCCGGTACCAAAATCATCAATGTAGAACTGGATGCCCATCGTTCTCAGTTCTGTAAGAATTGCGTTCGCCCGTTCATAATCCTGGATCAACGAGCTTTCTGTAATTTCCAACTTCAAGCTTTCCGCAGCAATCTGATGTCTTTGCAGCACCTGACGAACCTGCTTGACCAAATCGGGCTGTAACAATTGCAGGGTGGAAAGATTAACACTCATGGTCAGCGGGGGATACATGGGAAAGCGCTGTTGCCAGAGCCGCAGTTGACGGCAGGCTTCCTCCAAACTCCAGAGGCCCAGGGAATGGATCAAGCCAGTTTTTTCTGCCAAAGGAATAAATACTGAGGGAGAAATCCACCCCTTAACCGGATGAAACCAGCGAGCCAGAGCTTCAAATCCAGTAATGACACCTGTTTCAACAGCAACGATCGGTTGGTAATACAATTGCAACTCCTGGCGATCAAAGGCTGCGTGGAAGTCATTCTCTAATTGCAAGTGTTCCAAGTCCACATCCGATAGGATAGCCATTGAAATAGCGGGTTCATGGGCGATCGCATCGGCAAGGCGGATCAACCGATTGGTATTATGCAGCGCAATTCCCAGCAGTCGCTGGCCTTCCTCAGAAAGAGATCCCAGATGGCCACTATTGAGTAGGCCCAACACACCATAAATGGACGTCAGAGGGGTACGTAACTCATGGTTGACTAGAGAGGTTAAATCGTGGAATTGCTCATTATCTTCAACTTGTATGTCCTGACTGGCCTGTAAGTCAACTTGGTTGATGCCCCTCGCCTGTCCCATAGCGTTATTCCCTGATTTTCATTGAACTGTTTGTCACCCATTGTGTTCTCTACAATGGGCGATTTTCATGGCTTGATACTGCCATCAACCCGTACACTGGGGCACTCGCACAGGCTGAAGGTCGGTTCTGGTGAGCGTAACCCTAGCCAGAGCCGGTAGAAGGATTGATGCAAGTCTGACCGCGCCGATGTACTCGGAAGAGCTATCTGATCCGTCATAAGGCTAACCATGCAAAGATTCAGGTTGACTCCACCCTCAGTACACCTTTCATCGTAAATTTCAAATGTGACATTGACGTGACAAATTTTTCGATCGCGATTTTTTCGAATTGTCACAACCTTGCCACATTTCTCACCTAACTTAGTATCAGAGCTAAATCAGACAGCAAGCTCTCGCAGCAATGCCGTGGACATGGATGGCCAATCCGTATCCCCTACGTCAAGACATCCATGCCACAGGCTTTCTCAGATTTCTAGTATTGATTGATACAAAAACAGAGTACGAGAAAAGGTGCTCAGGCTGATTTCTCAGTTCCAAGCCGACTTACATAAACCAGGAATCCGTCACTTGTCTTTCCACGCTAAGGCCGCTTCAATCTGACTAGCCAGGATCCCCGGATCAAAGGGCTTAATGAGTACTGCTTTCGCCCCTAATTGAGCGTATTCTCGTTGAGTCGCCACTTTCACAGTAGCCGTTAGCAAAATGACTGGAATATGCTGAGTTGCCTGATTGTCCTTCAGAAGTTTTAACGTTTTCAGCCCATCCACCTCTGGCATCACCACATCCAGCAAGATAGCATCGGGTTGCTGAGTTTGGGCGATCGCCAGTCCTTCCTTGCCAGATGCAGCCGTCAATACCTGCCAATTTTTCGTAATTTGCAGACTGGCCTTCGCAATTTCTCGAATATCTGCCTCATCATCAATGCCTAAAATGCATCTGGTTGTCATAAATACAATCGGTTCACTGTTTGTCTTCATCACTCAAAGATTCCCTGGGTTTAGAAGGTTTTAGAGAGGCTGATTTCAGGCTTAGTCAAAGCTTGCAATCGGTGATTACGCTGCAAACGGTTGTAGATACGAGTCATGACATCAACTCCTGAACAGGGTTTAGCGATATAATCATCGGCTCCGAGGCTGTAGAGCCGTTGAATCGTGTCTGCATCTCGGCAAGCTGTCAAAAATAGAATGGGCAGCCCATCCCAGGCCCGATCGCTGCGAATGACCTGGCACAACTCCAGACCGTTGATGTCTGGCATATCCACATCCAGGATCAACAGATCTGGGCAGACCTTTGCCAAGGTTAACCAAAAGTCCTGGGGGTGGTCGAGAGTCACCAGGCAAAAATTGGGGTGTTTCAGGGTGTGCTGCAGCAGATGCAGAATCAGGGGATCATCATCTACTGCCAGCACCTTGATTGGAGTGGGCAAGGTACCCTTCAAAGCCAGTCGTACCAGATCCCAGACCTGGGGAAGCGGTGTGGATTTGGAGATTAATGTCTGTCCACCATGACGGGCAACCTGCAGGCGATCGCTAAACCCGTCATTGACCGTGAACACCAGGATGGGAAGTTGAGGAAACTGGTGAGTCAGCTCTTGCAGCAATATCAGCCCTCCCCAGGATGCCTCTGGAAAGGCCAGGTCTAGCAGTACCACATCAGGAAGCTGGTAGGCGATCTTACTCCGCGCTTCGCCAATCTGGGTCGCCACCTCAACTTGAATTCCACATGCTATTCCTTCCGCCTGCAATCGTTGCGTTAAGGTCATATCATCATCAACCACAAGCAGCAGGGGGCGGGCAGACGATGGGTCAGGGTCAGGGGCAATGGGATTGCTGAAGGCTGGTTGGAATGGGTGGGGTTCTCCCTGCACCACTTGCTGCAGCCGCCTGACCAGACTCTGAAACTGGAGGAATTGAGTAGCTGACAGTTGCAGAGGTATTTGCCCTACCAGCGCCTGCAACCCATACTCAATCTCCCTGGCCATGGCAGTACCCTCCGCCAACCCAAACATCCCTAAAGAACCTGCCAGTTTATGAGCGGTATGTTCGGCTTGCTGCCGCCCCTCTTCCGATAAGTTGCCCGCTTGTAGCCGCGTTACCATCTGATCCAATACCGTCAATCGCTCCAGGGTGGCAGGCTTAAACTGCTCCCAAAGGGCGATCGCGACAGTCCGAGCCTGATCAGCCGTCCCTGGGTCAGTCGCCAGCAAGTCAAGCGTGCTTTGCTGACCCGTCACTCCATCTACACTTTTCCCATCCACCTGATCCCTATGCACCGCCTCTGAAGTAGGCACGGATGGCTTCAGGCGATAGCCCAAACCATAGACAGTTTCAATAATTTCCTCAATCCCGGCAGATTTACACTTTCGGCGTAACCGTTTGATATGAGTTCTTACGGTTTCTTCACCGGGCGAATTGTCAAATCCCCAGAGATGCTCCAAAATCATGTTACTGCTTAAAACTCGCTGAGGATGGCGGAGAAAAAGTTCCAGCAGACTGTACTCCTTGGCTGAAAGCTGCACTTTTTGTCCTTGATAGGTAACCTCACAGGCACTGGGATCCAGACGCAATTCCCCCCATTCCAGAACAGGCGTAGTAAAAGGGTGTTTACGGCGCAGCAATGCTCGAATTCGGGCCAGTAGTTCTCCAACTTCACAGGGTTTAACGACATAATCATCGGCTCCGGCATCCAATCCCAGGACTTTATCAGAACTCTCTCCCTTCGCTGTCAATAACAAAATGGGTTCTTTAAAGTGGCACTCTCGCAACCGCTGACAAAGGCAAATCCCGTCCAATTTCGGCAGATTGATATCTAATACAATCAAATCGTAAGTGGCAGATTGGGCAAAGTTCCACCCTGCTTCTCCATCCGTCGCCACATCTACTGCATAGTGTTGGGCAACTAAACTATCCGCTAACATCTGGGCCAGCCATTCATCATCCTCAACCAGCAAAATTCTCATAATCAATATCCAAAGCAACAGGGCAAGGTGGGGGTAGTTCTATCCAGCTATGTTTTTCAGAATGCCCTATTTTGGTGGATATGTTGTAGTTAAACCAAGTTCAGCTAGAGAACGGTCGTTTTCCGATCAGAGAAACTACGGTTCTGGACTGGGACAAGGTTTAAATGCATAGAACCTGATTCGCCAAATCACCGATCATTGATGCTTGATAAAATTAGAATCTTAATCAACACCTTCCTTTCTCCCCATGCCCTATGACCAATGACGAATGATTCACAGCCCACTGCGAGGCCAATTCAAAGACAGACTAAGCTCGTGACTGCAGCCAATCTATACGACGTAAGTCCGATCGGGATGTTTCAAACCGATCGGGATGGCCACTGCATCTATGCGAACCCCAAAGCGCTGCAACTCTCTGGGCTATCTCTGGAGCAATATCTGGGAAAGGGGTGGTTGAATAGCTTGCATCCTGACGATCGCGATCGGGTTGAGGCTCAATGGTCTACCTTTAGGCAACAGGCGCTGCAGGATCTCTGTGCTACTTTCGATCTGGAATGTTGCTGGCAGCGTCCTGATCAGTCCATTATCTGGGTTTGGATGCAGGCCATTCCCCAACCCTCCTCCACTGGGGAGTTGACTGGCTATGTCGGCACCTTAACAGACATTTCACATCGCAAACAGGCAGAACTGGAACTACAGGCAGCTAAAATCGCCGCCGAGAAAGCCAACCAGGCCAAAAGCCAGTTCCTGGCCAATATGAGTCACGAACTCCGTACCCCCCTGAATGCCATTTTGGGGTTCAGTCAACTGTTGATTCATCATCCATCCCTGCTCCCCGAACAGCAAGAGCAAATTGCTGTCATTCATCGGAGTGGAGAACATCTCCTGAGCTTGATTAACGACGTTTTAGAACTATCGAGAATCGAAGCAGGTCAGACAACCAGGATAACCAACGAGTTTGATCTGGTTGAATTTCTGTCCACGCTGGAGCAATTGTTTTCTCACCATGCCCAGCGAAAAGGGCTGGAATTACGCTTTGAACCCGTTCCCATCCTCCCCCACCACATCCAAACTGACGAACGCAAGCTACGCCAGGTTCTGATTAACCTGATTGGCAATGCGATCAAGTTTACTCAGCAGGGGAGCGTGACAGTGCGTGTGGATCACGCGGCCACTCTCTCACTCTCCCAATTGCCTATCTCCACTCCCCACTCTCTCAGCTTCCAAGTCTCAGACACTGGCCCTGGCATACCTGCCGACGAATTAGACAGCATCTTTGAGCCATTCTTTCAGGCTAAAACTCACTCATCGAACCAGGAGGGGGTGGGTCTGGGGTTATCCATGAGCCAGCAGTTTGTTCGCCTGTTGGGGGGGGAACTGACGGTGAGCAGCGTTCTAGGGCAGGGTGCCACATTTCAGTTTGAAATCCCGGTTGAATTTGTAGACCCTTTCTCGATCGCGGCATCCCCCGATGTTCAGCAGGCGATCGCTCCAGAGTCTTATCGCTTGCAGGCAGATTCTTTTCAGGTGATGCCCCTAGACTGGATCAAGCGTCTTCATCAAGCCTCTATACAGTTGAATCCCCGACAAGTTCTCATCCTGGTGGAGCAAATTCCGGTAGAGCATATTGCTCTCGCCCAAGCTTTACGGGAAAAAGTCAGCAATTTTGATTTTGAACAAATTATGGAACTGACGGAGATCGCGCAACGAGGGAAGCAAGGATAGGGAGATGGGAAGCAAGAATAAGGAAGTGTGAAAAGACTACAAATTATTAGAAGAGCCGCCATCCGAGGTTCCGACGAGCAGTTAATGCAACTGATCCAGCAAATTCCTCCAGCCTACGCACCCTTAGCCGCCACCTTGAGAAGCTGGGTACAAAATTTCCAATTCGATAAAGTCATCGATTTCCTACAATCCGATGTTCCACTTGCCCTAACACAAAAAACTACCAAGGTAGATAATTCAAATGCAATATGACTTCTTTCAAATAAAAAATTTTTCTTGCAGACAAAAATACTAGGGCAGATAATTTAAATACAAAATAATCTCTTTAAGGGAAAGATAAGTAGGTAACTGAAATCAAGAGCCTTAATTCTCACGGTATTCAACCTCATCTTGTTGACTCAATTTCGATATCTTCAGGGCATTTACCGATCGGCACATTTATCTTCCCTCCTCATATTCAGATTCAATGTCCTATGAATGCTGATTCTGCCAACCTCTCTAAAGGAGACATTCTGATTATTGACGATTCGCCGGATAATCTGCGGGTGCTCTCAACAACGCTCACCGAGCGGGGGTATGAAGTGCGCTGCGTGAAAAGTGGAACAATGGCCATGATTGGCATTCAAGCCAGCCCACCCGACCTGATTCTGCTCGATATCCAGATGCCAGAAGTAGATGGGTACGAGGTTTGCCGCCGCATCAAAGCAGATCCAGGAACAGCAGAAATTCCAATCATTTTTCTGAGTGCGCTAGATGAAGTGCTGGATAAGGTAAAAGCCTTTCAAGTCGGAGGATCCGATTACATTACAAAACCCTTTCAAATTCAGGAAGTATTAGCACGGGTTGAGAATCAATTAACGATCCGCCGCTTGCAGAAACAACTAATTCAGAAAAATCAGCATTTGCAGCAAGAAATTTATGAGCATCAACAGACAGAAGCAGCGCTGCGATCTGCGAAAGAAGCTGCCGAAGCAGCCAGTTACGCCAAGAGTGCTTTTTTAGCCCAAATGAGCCATGAACTGAGAACCCCCTTGAATCACATTCTGGGATTTACAGGTTTGCTTCAAGAGGAGTCTTTAACAGCAACTCAGCAGGATTACCTCAACAAGATTTACAGCAGTAGCCGTCATCTACTGAAACTAATCAATAATATTCTCACAATTACAAAAAACGAAAATAAACAGCTTTCACTCAATCAACAAGATTTTGACTTGTCTGCTTTATTGCAGTATTTGAAATCAATCTGGCAACTCAAAATAGAGGACAAAAATCTCTCTTTTATCATTGAATTTGCAGCCAATACTCCAGCCTGGATTCATACTGATAAAGATAAATTAATTCAAATTCTCAATAGCGTTTTAGATAATGCTTTTAGATTCACAGCAAAGGGCAGTATTATCATGCGAGTATCAGCGATTAATCCGCCTATATCTTCCATCAGGATACCAACTGATACTCCAGACATAGATTCGGCAACGGCTCAGATTGCGCCATTCACCCTCAAATTCGAGATCGAAGATACGGGATTAGACATTGTGGATGGTGAACTGAGTCAATTATTTAAGCTCTTTTCTGATTCAGAAATGGATCACGAACCAGATCAGGGAACAGGTTTAGGATTATCAATTACTCGGCAATTCATCCAGCGCCTGGGGGGAGATATTGCTGTTCTCGGTTCATCCAGGGGAGGTACCCTGGTAAGCTTTAGTATTCAGGCATTTCCGGCCATTCACCATTCTGCCTCATTCTTAAGCTCTAGCTCTGACCAATCAACCAGGCCTGAATCCGACCCAGCATCGTTCAGATTGTCTTCCTCAGCTCATGATTTTGCAGCCGCATTAAATTCGGAGATGCTACAGGTGGCTATGCCAGATAGCTGGATTATTAAACTCCATCACGCTGCTATTAAAGGATTTGATCACCAAATCTTACAACTGCTTCGGGAGATTCCTGCAGCCCATACCCAGATCGCAGAAATCCTGGGATACTGGACAGATAACTTCTACTTTGATCGGATTATTCACTTAACTAAACCCGTTATTGAAAAGCAGGTAATGGAATGAACCACGATCGCGGTAAATCTTATCAAGACGATATTTTGATTGTTGATGACACGCCAGATAATCTGCGCCTGTTATCTGCTATGTTGACGAAACAAGGATTTGAAGTCCGTAAAGCCCTGACGGGTCAAGCTGCGATCGCCTCCGCTTTAGCCGATGCCCCAGATCTAATTCTACTAGATATCAAAATGCCCACCATGAGTGGTTATGAAGTCTGCCAGCAACTCAAGGCCAATCCTCGTACCGAACACATTCCAATAATTTTTATCAGTGCATTAGATGATGTAATTGATAAACTCAAAGCGTTTGCGGCTGGGGGAATTGATTATGTCACAAAGCCATTTCAGGAAGCAGAAGTATTAGCGCGAATTAATAATCAACTTAATCTGCGGCGCTTGCAAAAACAATTGATTGAGCAAAACCGGGAACTGGCTCGATCCAATCGAGAACTCGCACAGTTTGCTTATGTTGTTTCCCACGATCTGCAACAACCTTTACAGAGCATTACCGGGTTTGCCAAGCTGCTTTTACTGAAGTACGGAGCAGATTTAGATGCCACAGCACACGAATACCTGAACCGCATCACCGACTCAGGTAATCGGATGCAACGGCTGATTCAGGATTTGCTCTCCTACGCTCAGGTCGATAAACAAGCGGAATTAGAACTCCTGGATTGCAATCTGATACTGGAGCAGGTATTAGATAATCTCCAAAGTACCATTACTGAGAAAAATGTCACCTTAACTTATGCACCACTTCCTAAAGTGATGGGGAGTGAAACCCAACTGATTCAACTGTTTCAGAACCTGATCAGTAATGGAATTAAATTTGCTCGTCCTGGAGTTCCACCCGCGATCGACATTTCAGTTGAACAATATCCTGGTCATTGTCTGTTTAAAGTTCAGGATAATGGCATTGGTATTGCCGCTAAAAATCTAGAACGAGTCTTTGATGTTTTTTATCGGCTCCACTCTACTAAAGAATACCCTGGTACGGGTATTGGTTTAGCAACCTGTAAGAAGATTGTTGAATTTCATGGTGGGGAGATTTGGGTAATTTCTGAACTGGGAAGCGGTACCACTTTTTGCTTCACTCTGGTCACGCCATCACCATTACTCTAGAATCAATGAACCTTTCCAGAATTTTAGAGCCCATCTCTGATCATGAAGCGAGGTAAACATAAAATCTTCATTGGTATGGCTCCTGGAGTGGGAAAGACCTATCGGATGCTGGAAGAAGGCCATCAAATCAGGCAGGAAGGCATCGACGTTGTGATTGGCTTACTGGAAACTCATAATCGTCAAGAAACCGCCCAGAAAGCTGCAGGATTAGAAATTGTCCCGCGTAAGCAAATTACTTATTCGGGAGTGGTTCTCACCGAAATGGATACGGATGCGATTATTGCTCGCCAACCTCAACTGGCTCTAATCGATGAACTAGCTCATACCAATGTTCCTGGCTCTCAGCGAGAAAAACGGTATCAGGATGTGGAAGTTATCCTTGATGCAGGGATTGACGTTTACTCAACGGTTAATATTCAACACCTGGAAAGCCTTAACGATCTGATTGTCAGGATTACTGGAGTTGTGGTGCGAGAACGGATTCCCGATCGCTTCCTGGAAGAAGCCGATGAAGTGGTCGTCGTGGATGTCACTCCGGAGACCCTGGAAGAGCGCCTGAAAGAAGGAAGAATTTATGCCCTGAACAAAGTGGATCAATCCCTGCAACACTTCTTTCAACGCCGCAATTTGATTGCTTTACGGGAACTCGCTCTGCGAGAAGTGGCGGACAATGTTGAAGAAGAGGCCCTGGAAGCAGAAGCCAACAGACCAAACGAAAATGCGCCCTATTGCGGTATTCTGGAACGAGTGTTGGTGTGTGTCTCTACCTACCCCAACGCGCTCCAGTTAATTCGACGGGGTGCCCGAATCGCTGGATATATGCACGCTCCTTTCTATTGTTTGTTTGTAGATGACCCCGATCGCTTTCTGACACGCGCTGAAGGATTGCACGTTGAAACCTGCGAACGACTCTGTAAAGAACTTGGGGGAGAGTTTATCCGGGTCAGCCACTCGGATAAAGCCAGAGCCATTGCGGATGTCGCCAGAACTTATCACATTACGCAAATCGTCATCGGCGAAAGTCAACGTTCGCGCTGGAAACTGCTGCTACGTGGATCTTTAACGCATCAACTCTTGCGATCGCTGAAAAACATCGATATTCACATCATTGCCACCGATAAAGCGAATGAAAAACACACCTCAACCGCACATTGGTAGGAATCAGTTTAGTGGCGAGTACAGATTCAGCACCTGAACTCCTGATCAAATCCGGCTTTTCCATTCTTCCATCCTACTGAGCGAAGATTAGCACCTGAACTAGATTGGAACCGAAGGGATCGCCGTTGGCAATAACAAAGACTTTCTTGCCATACAACAAAGCAGCCTTCGCCAATTCAAAAGCCCATGCCGGCCAGGTTGAGGAATAGCCGGAGCCATTATCCGCATTAAACTGCACATTATAAATCCCGTTCGAGGCTTGACCAGCAAACGCAATCTTACCGAAATACCCTTTAGAACCGATTGCTAATGCCAGTTGTTCTAAATGCTTGAGTTCCTCCCCTTTGGTTGGCTTTAAAGTCAATCCATTTTGCAAACGCTGGTTCAAATTTTGACTGATTTCAGTTACTGGATTATCTTCTTTTTGTGTCATTGAACCCCCTATATCAAATCAATTTGATGAGTGATTTTAATTCCTATACAAATGCAAAGTTCTACATTCCGCCACAGAGCAATCAGCTCAGCATTCCCACCAGGATGATGCAAGCCTACTCACTCAAGGCTTCCGCCTGGGTTGGCAATTCGGTTAAGTTGGGTGCTCTCAAGGGACGATCGGCTGCTTCCGGAACCCGAATTCCTGTAGGAATGAATTCCTCCTCTCCCCGGCGACGAAAGCGAATTTCCTGGCCCTGGAGGGCTGCCAGTTGTTGTGGATCGTTCACTTTGAAATAGATACCATTTTTGAATTGAAAGTATTGCCGAATCAGCCGATCGCCCACATATAATTCAACTCCCAAACTATTCTGGGGCAGTGAATCTCCGGTATACAGTTTCACCAGATAAGAGACTTCCTCCATCTCCGATCCACTTGCCGCGGCATAATGCTGAATTTTGCGGAGATCGGCTACCTCCGGACGAGTGGGCAGCAGTTGAATCGAGGTCAGAACAACGTCAAGTGGCATAACAAGACTCCCAAATTACTGACTGAAACTACTGACTGAGTTGAATATCATCAAAATACAGAGAACCGCGGAAAAGCATCGTCTCACTCATGGGTTGATCGAAGTAAAAAGCAATCTCCCGCAGATTATGCACATCAACCCCCTGCTCGGCAAACAGTTTGAGAGGAATTCGCAGAGTTTGCATCACGGAACGCCGCAAATTCCTGATCGGCCCATCCTGGTTAATCTGTGCGGGGTAAGGAAGCAATGCAAAGTCTGCGGCTTTGACACTGCAGGTGTGAGTCCCATCACTGAGAGCGATCGTAAAGTTCAAGAAACGGTCAGCCAGGTTTTTAGGATCATTGGACTGCCCCACTCGTAAAGCCAACACCGGGAAATCGTGAGTCGGCAAACCGCCAGGATTAATCTGAATCACGTAGCGTTTGCCTGTGGCAGTCCAGTCAATTTTCACCCCTCGCGTTTGTTGATACAGATTTCCTTGCGGTTTCTGGTTGAAAAAGATCTCAGTCGCTTGCAGAGATGAGCCATCAATGCGGCCTTGAACCGGCGGAGACGGTGTATTCGGAATCGAGTCTTCCTCGTAATGAGCAATGAAGAGTCGGTGCGGATCTTGATATTGATTGACCAGCGTAATGGAGGCCGGAATCCATCCCTGCTGTTGCCCCCAACGAGCATCTTTGAGCAATTTGAGATACTGGGATTGCTGGAGGAGCAGACCGTGCGCGATCGCCGAAATGTAAACCTTCGCAATAGCTTCTTGCTCTGCCCTGGAGAGGGATGGATTACCTTCCTGGGGCCAGACAGAATTGAAGAAATTGTGATTGGCCCCATAAATCCACAGCAACGCTTTCCAACCCTTCGCCGTGCGGGTAGGGGCACTTAAATCGATCGGCTGTGCCCGATCGTAGGTCTGGTAGCCTTCAAACGTCCAGACATCGCCATCGCCACTCCCATGCATAATGAAGTAGTTGTCTTGAACGACGACTGGCCCGTTTACAGGTTGATACTGACCCTCGGTAGGCGCGATCGCCACGATCGCCTGCAGCTTGAAATGGTAAGGCCCCAATCCTCTAGACCCATCCAACGGCACAGGCGGATCACCGGGATTGGGAACCACTGCAGCTAACGTATTGAAATAGCTGGCATGGGCCACAGCCTCCCCTCCCCGTGAGTGTCCAGCAATCATCATTTGGGATAAATCAACCTTGCCGTACAGGGGATGATCCGGCTGCTGATTCCAGAGTTGCAACTGCTTTAGATGTTCCAGATGCACGATCGCGCGACCATCATTTTCACCCCAATTCGCCCCATTCAGGAAATTACAATCAATGCTGCCCGCAATCATGCCGTGAGAAGCCAGCAAGTCCAATAAATAAACATATCCTGGAGTTGAATTCTCTAAAGGATCATGATTGCCATGTGCAAACATCACAAGCGGGAATGGGCCGCATCCTTTGGGAACCCGCAGAATGCCATTAATCGGAATCTGGCTGGCCTGAAACGGCCACTTGGGAGTGGCAGGTAAATCGGCAAAGTCCGAGAGATCGATCGTCCGAGTTTGATAGCCAGATGTCGGCTTTTCAAATAGCAGGTACTGATCCAAATCTGGACTTGCTGAGTAATTCAGACCTGGAGCTGCATACACCACAGACTCAAAAGAGAATGAACCGGGCAATCCAGGATTCAACAATTGATGCGTCACCATTCCTTTCATGAGTAACTCACCTCCAGGGTTGGGCCGTTAAACGAGTTGGGTTGGGGCTTGGGCAGGCGGTGCATCTACTCGGATCTTGGAGGTATGAGCCTGACCGAGCAGTTCTTTTCTCACCGTCGCTTCGCACTCCAGTTGCGCGATTTGGGTATATTGTCCTGCTTTCAGGGCCGCGTTCACCCGTTTCAGCACCTCCTTGCGAGCGAGTTGATTGTTACAATCCCGAATCACTTTACAGAAGTAGTAGGTAAACGCTCCGTGCCAGGAGTTACCAATTCTGGCATCTGCACTGACCTGGTTATCCCGGCAGGCGGCCCAGAGAATGTGATGCGTGATGCCTTTTTCGGTTAACGCTGTAGACAGACCGCGAGGAGCCGTGCCTTGCAGGGCTTCGTAGGCTGCGATCGTGGGCGGAGGCATGAATCGGGGAGTCCGGTCTAATAGGACATCGACCAGCTTTAGTCCCGTGCCGCTATGGCAGGTATCGAGATAAACCTCCAGCAGAACATTCTCAGGCAATTGCACAAACAGATCATGCAGTTCATCGTCGGTAATGATGTAGTTCGGATCCCATTGATTCCCTTTTTGAGCCAGGTCGTGAGGACAAAATGCTTCATCCGCGCGATCGGGTTCATCGCCAGAGAGATCCGGCACCTGAGTCCCATGACCCGACAGACTGAACACCAGATAGGTGTATTTCCCCGCTTTAGCCTCCTTAACCATCGTTTCCAACTCAGCCATGATATTGGCTTTAGTGGCCTGATTGTCCGTCAGTTTGACGATATCTGGATCTGCACCACCAGACCCCTTAAATCCCAGGTATTTGGTCAGAATGTCTTCCATATCTGCAACATCATTCACACAGCCTTGCAGATTGCTCCTGGGATAATTTTTGTATTGGTTAATTCCCACACACAGTGCTCTGCGATTGCTAGCCATAACAACATCTCCTTTGTTAAGAAACTTTTTTAGCGTCGGGGTATATGTCCTACTCTCCTGAAAAAGAACTTAATGCAGACTATCAATGGCATCCGATAGTTCAAGCATTTTGTCAAATGTGACTGCATTTGCTTTCTCAAGTTTGGCACGGAATCCGCCAACGGCTTTTTGCGAGAATTCAGCCCATTGTTCTGGAGTCAGTTCATAGAATTCTCCTGCGTAATGTAAGTGAGGAATTCTCATACCTCCGGGAAAAGGACGGGGTCTGAGTCTTTCACGGATTCCCTCCTCAATAGCAACATTAATAGGGACATCCGTACTATGAATTAGGTGTTCAGCGGGAACTGGATGCAACTGATGCTGATCAATGAACTCTTTGATAATCTGACGGTTGGCGACCCAAAAATCACTGGGTATGCCATTTTTCCACCAGAATAGATCGACCATATCTAGAAGTGGATTCCTGTAGTTAGAAGCCATAATCTTTCCTCCGCAAAAATCAACAAATGATTCAACTGACAATCACTTCGACTCACTTCCAAACTAAAATGCTTACCTGACAGCATGAAGTAAGCTATTCACCAGTGGTACTCCGCCTAGATGATCGAAAAAGCACCCTCCACAATCTTTTTCTAAGACTTGAAAAACATTAAATGCTGTCTGAATGGCAGCTCGCTCAGAAGCACAAAGAAACGGACTGACTCGGTTGTAGTAACCCGAAGAGAAATAGTTGGAACAACCACACCAATTCATACAGTAGTCTTTAAGGCCGCAATCCAAACATTCCTGATTCAGCAAGCCACCCGCCAGACGGCGACATTGTAATCGCTCCAGTTGAACGCCTGCGTAAACATCCCCAATGCAGTGGCCATTGGTTCCATCTCCAACGAGCCGCTCACAGGGATAAATGTTTCCTTCTGGTGAAAATGCAAATTCACCACATCCCATCCGACAGCGTTCCAGTGGATGATACCCCTGGCGTAAGATCACAGCAATCTTACTGTCAATCAGGCTAATAAAATGGGGATCACGTTGGCGATAATAATCAATGTAGCGCTCTCCAATTTTGCGGTACACTTCAGGCAAAAGCTGGATCTCTGCTTCTGTCCATTGGGCTGTGAAGTCTGGGTTGAGATAAATCTGCCGTACTCCTAAGGATGAGAGATATTCAACAGTTTCAGGAAGATACATCAGCGTTTGAGGGCGATACACTGCATTGACCATCACCCCTGAGAAAGCTGCGATCGCCTGCCGAATGGTTCGTTCAACGATCGCAGAACTGGGTTGACCGTTGGCAAAACGTCGAGAGAGATCATGAACGGCAGGCGGCCCGTCGCAACTAATCCCAAACCCAATTTTGTGTTGCTCTACAAAGCCTGCAATGTCTGATGAAAAGATGGTGCCATTGGTGACTAGAGTGAAAAGAACCCGGTTTTCATCGAAGCGTCGATGAGCTTTGAACCGGTAGGTTATTTCTTTGAGTAACTCAAACTCCAGTAAGGGTTCTCCACCAAAGAAGCCGACATCAATTTTTTCATCAGGAGGTGTATTTCGATAGGCAAAATCGATTATCCTGTCAGCTACTTCCATTGACATACGGCTGTTTCGCTTACCGATGTAGCAGTAAGGGCAGGCCAGATTGCAGCGCTGTGTGAGCAGTAAGGTGTATTTCATATTCACCGAGCCATCGTAAAGCCTAGTTTCATTCTGGCAAAAATGGGTCTGATGCAAAATACGATCATCCGCGTATAGGATCATGACAGTTTTGTAACAAACAACCTCAATGTACCCGGTTGGGCTAAATTGAAATGGCTACGATCCTACTGCCGAGAATTATTCGACTGCGATCGCAATATTGATCCCTTGGGTGGCAGGGCGATCGGGGCTGTGAATTTTCTCGATCAGCCCAAAGCCTTCGGTGACTTCTCGTGTGGCCTTAATTTGACCAGATACCACAAACTTCAGCTTTAGATGCATCGGAGAGGTGTATTCTGGTTGGCCCGCTAAAAACTGGATCTGACTCAACTGGTGTGTAGTACTGATGCCCCCTGCACTGTACTCTGTCTTGTACGCAGGATCCTGATTGCAGGCTTCTATCAGTTGATTATGCTGAGTCATGATCAAGCCTGCAATCAGAGAAGCCAACTTCTCTAAGGTAGAAGCATCAGCAGCGTACAAGTCTATGAACAGATCTTGTTTGAAATCATAGATGCTAAAAATGCTCACAAACGAATAGAGGAAGAGCAAACTGTCTACCTTGGAAAGGTCATAGGTGAACAAGCAGGTTTTTGTGGTGTAGTTGACGGTGAAGTCTTGGTTCTCCTGCAGCCAAATCTGCCGCTCTGATAGGGTGCCTTCCTGAATGAAGGCTTTACATCGAACGGATCCTGACAGTGGTGTTCTGGTCAAAGTATATGGCCCTGAAGGAGATGCCTGACTCACTGGCAGCTTTTGATCCAATTCTGCTGGACGAGGTTCGCTAGAAGTGGTTGCTCCTGGTGGATGATCAATGGTGAAGTGACCTGAATTTAAAGCAATCATCGGTAGATTGCTGCTGTCAGGTGCTTCTAGCGGTTCAGCTTGAATGTGTTGATTGATGTCGGGAATAACGTCTTTCAGCGTTTCAACCAGTAAGCTGATAATTTTTAGAATTAAGTTTTTCATCATAGTGGCGGAGGTTCTGGTAGCGTGGGAGGTTCTGGTGGTGTGGGAAGTTCTGGCGGTGTAGGAGGTTGCGGGGGGGGGGCGACAGGTACAGCCAGAGGCTTGGGCTTGAAAGTCCGCTGCTCGTAACGCGGGCGGGAGCGACCGTAAGCTTCAGGATGGAGGAATTTCCCTGACTTCTCCTTGGTTGCTTCCACGGGTTGCCGGTCGGCACGAGCGGCGGGATCATCTCGGTCGGCTAGGACGATGTAGGAGACCTCAGACCCAGGGTTGCCATAAACCGTAAACCCGGTACATTCGCTATTCCACTCGTAGCTGGTGGCGAAAGGTTCTTTGCCGATAGGAGTCAGAGTAACTGTAGCTTCCTCTTCTTTCGTCAGGGCAGCAAAATAGTCCGGCAGATGCACCACCGCCTCTCCTTTCGTGTTGAGTTTGGCCTTGCCCCGGTAGAGGCAGAGGCTTTCAGGGGACTCGACGAAGTTGTGGTAGAGGGTCTTGTTTTCCGGGTCGAGGGGATGGTCGATGAGGAAGCCACCACTACCTTTACTAAGTGTGCCGTTTACTGTTAAGTTTCCTGTAACGCGGACATCGCCAACAAAGTAGCCTGCCCAGTTGGTGCCAGGACCACTGGCAGCGGCGTAGATACCATATTTGGCATTGCTAGTACTGGCACTCGATGAGTTGGATGCAGTGGTGTAAATTCCAACAACTGTGCCATCACCACTGTTGTTCGCATTGTTGTACAATCCGTAGGTCGTGCCACTGGCTGCGGAAGTGGAGTTGAAAATGCCGTAGTTTGTGGCGGTAGTACCACAGCTAAGTTGTGAGGAGATACCCGCGTGGCCACCTCCATCTCCGGAGACACTGCTGGACAGACCTGTGTGGCCACCTCCATCTCCGGAGACACCGCTGGACAGACCGAAATTGCTGCCCAATCCGCCCGAAACAGAGCTGACCAAACCATAGCGATAGCTCTTGCTGCCCGCAGCATCATCCCCAGAAATCACGTTATACAACCCCCAGATGGACTGATTGCCAGCATTGGAGACTTGAATCTGATTTTGCAAACCATACTGAGAGACGTAACCAGTTCCGCTATCCCTGCCAGCAATGTTCAGGGTATTGTAGATACCCCGGGCAGTGCGATCGCCGATACCAGCAACGCTATTGAAGAAACCGATGTTGTTGGTTGAACTGCTACTGGCAACAGTAGTCTGAATCGCTGTTCCTCCCTGATTCAGAGTAACCGACAGTGCCCCCGACAGTGCCCCGCCCGTGATCGGTAGAGCACCCACCTGAACTGCAGTAGTGTTGTGGGGATTGTTCGTGTTACTGGCATGATTATCCAATTTTGTCCCATCGGCGGAAACATCGCGACCATCTACTGTACCACTGACGGCAACATTGCCCTGAACGGTCAGATTCCCGCTGACCTCTAACTTAGCGCCTGGATTGGTTGTGCCGATGCCCACATTACCGTTATTGGCGATCGCCAGCTTCGTCACCCCACCGATTTGAAAATTGAGTTCTGTGTGATTGATCGTGGCAACCCGGAGAGTACCATCAATTGCTAGTGAACCCGCGATCGTATCGCCTCCAGCCCGGTTCACCTTGGCAGTCTCCAGGCGCACAATTTCCTGCATCGCGTCATTCCAGTCCTGGGATCTGACCAGATCACCAGCTTTTTTGGCTTGAGGTGTAAATGGCATATCCTTCCCCCCTCTCTCTAAAAGAGAATTTCCCAAATTAATGTCAATTTAAAATCGCTCGTCTTATTGATGATGGGAAACTTCACCCGGTTGTACATGACCCCACCAGTATCCGCATTGAATAAGCCTGCCTCGGTTAAGGCCCCGTTGGCTTCGTTGAAATCCAATTCCGCCGTGATCGTTACCTTTTTTTTGCCATCACTGGTTGTGGTGAGATTTTGAGTCGGATCGATTTTCGTGATGGCTTTGCGGAATAATTCAGCATTCAGTTGGGTATCAGTGTTTGGCTTTACTTCAGTAGTGCCAGTGCCAACGGCGACGTGAGAAATGGGAGCGATCGCTTCATGGATAAATAGCTTGGCAACTAAATCTCGACCCGTTAAAACAATGCTATTATTGACAGCAATTTCTGCCATAATCTCATTGGCGGCATTGCGTTTCTGTAAGGTCAACCGCCCTTTCATATCCAGATCTTCAGAGACTTTCACAGGATTTCCTCCTTGTTTTCAGGCAAAGGTATTCAGTGAATCGAATTGCGTGTAGTCGAATACGCCTGACGTGGTTAGGCTATCTGACAGCTCATGGACAATACCGCCAGCATAAGGGGTTTGTATGCTGCCAATATCAAAATTGGCTTCTTCAATAACATGGTCTTCTGGTAACGGTTGTCGTTGAGCAGAACCCCTCAAGCTATCTGCCAGTTCATGAGTTTCTTGATCAAAGCGTTTTTCGTAAGCAATGACAGCGAAAACCCCAGCCGCCTTCACCTTATCGACGATGTATTTAATCTGTTCCCGGGGGCGATCGCCAAACTGATCGAGATTCTCGGTAAATCCCGGAATATCCCAGGGAATCCGCACCATGAAAGAACCAGGGGTGAGTTTGGACACCGTCATGGTGATATCAATCGCGAATGCTGCCGCCTGTTCATCGTCTGGTGAGGTCAGGGATTCTGCTTGAAACAAGGAAAAGTCAAACAGCGTCCGGTCAAAACGCGCTTCTGGCTGTCCAATCAGAGCTTCAAAACGCCAGTGGGATTCCCCCAGCCATAAGGCGGGAGTCCCTCCCACAACGGGAATGGGAATGCCGTTGAGAGAAGCTGTTTTGTTGGGGAAAAAGGACAGGAGATCGCCCTTGTTGACGGTTCCGTTGTATTGAACAAACTCGCCAGTGGTTAGATTGACAATCCGGGGCTTGGTCAACGGTAAAGGTAACTGACTGATTGCCCCGATGCGAAGGCGAATTTCCGGGTAGGTTTTGACCACATTGGGGTTTTCAACTACAAATTCCTGCAAGAGATGCAGGTCGTTCCAGGTATTAGTCTGCGGTTCTGGTAAAAATTCGAAAATGCGAATCTGATTGCGAGCCGCGATCGCTGCCTCATCTTCCCCGACAATCCCCAGGTTAGCGGCCACAATATCGATAATGCCCTGTTTGGTAGAGGCACCACTTTTGAGGACATTGATCAGTCCGCGAATGCGCTGGCGGTAGATTTTGTCGCTCTCAATGCCTTCCTGACCACTGGGGCGATTCACCTGCTTGAGTTGGGAAGTACCTCCCAGGTTTTCCAGATACAGGGAGAAGATTTTGTCCAGGTCACCCTTTTGGTTGGTATTAAACCCTTGAGAACCCTCGTTGTCTGCTTTATCGACATAGTGGGCGTACATCACCCTCAGCAGATCTGCTTCCACTTCATCCAGGGTTTCGCCAAACACCTGAACGAATTGGTAGAAAAGGCTGCGGGCATCTTCCGACAGGTAAAAATGAGGAAAGCGGTCGAGAATTCCTTGTGTCCTGCCCATCGGCTCAACCTCCTATCCCTAGAGAAACGGTGGCACTGTCGATCGCCTCTACCCTGATCTCTAATTCAGCTTTTTCAAAGGCTTCCGCCTTGACTTGCTTATTGGATAGCCGATCCGGTTGGGGAGTTCCTTCCAGGGTAACTTGGAAATCATTGGCTTTGAGGTCAACCGTAATGACTGGCTTGACAGCAGCGGCTAGCGCTCTCAGGTCAGCAAACACCACATCCGCCCCTGGCTTGAGAGCAGCTACATACTCCGTCAGCTTATCTTTGACTTGACTGCTCACTTTCTGCTTTTCCTGCTCTGGTAATGCCGCAGGTAAAATAATTGTGATCGTTCCTTTTACCTTCAAATCCTTGCTGTAGGCAAATACATCCCCCAAAACAGGTTGTTCTACAAAACTGGCGGCCACCTCTTCAGGTTTCTCCTCAGCCTTTTGACACCAGGGTTTGGGGATGAGTTTGAGGGTGTTTTCCACTAGGGTGATGCCAGAAACGCTGGTGATCGCGGAGGCGATCTCATTTTTGGCGATGGTGCTGCCAATTTTTTTCCCCTTAAAGTAGTCAGACAGTGCTTTGACCATATCTCCCTGCTTCGTGTCATTGAGATCTGCTACCTTGAACTGAATCGTCACTGGCAGGAGTTTAATTTCAGAAGCCACACAGAGATGACCGGGTACAAACCGTTCAAACTCGTCCGTTTCAATGCGCTTGGCAATAGCAGTATAGGAATCCTTCTGGGGAGTGCCGTCCTGTCGCTGCTTGAAGGTAGTAATGACAAACTCATCCAGATTGTTGATGCGATCGAGAGAGAGGACATTCTTGATAATCTGAGAGAATAGCAGCGGCTGCCCCATTTTTCGGTCTTCAATGTAGTGGTCAATCTCGCTCTGGACGGTTTGCTCCAGTTTCAGCCGCTCTTCCGGGGATAATTTTAAGTCTGGGTTGATTTCAATCTTGAACACTCCGTCCACCGTCACGGCGATCGCAGGCTTGAGCAGAACAAAAATTCCGGCTGCCTTTACCCGCTCAATCTCATTCTCTAAAACAGCGACGGCTGCCGCATCTTGAAAGTTGACACCATCGACATAGACCTCAATGACACCGAACTGCCCTAGCTGAATCGGAGTTGGATTGCTAACGGTGAGGGTGTTTAGGGGGGCATCTTCCTGAATTGTCCAATCAGCATTGGCGGCCACTTCCCCAGCGTGTCCCTCAATGATAGATTGAACAGACACATCTACCGCATTGGCTGCAGCTGCTAAAACCATTTGGTTGGTGGTTTTAAATAGCTTAGGAGAAGGGGTGTTAGGGGCAGCGGTGAGTTGCGTGCCTTTGGGGATGGTGATGTCCCCCGCCGTGGCTCCCCGCGTCAGGGTTACCTGTGCCCGGGCAAACCGGAAGATCTCCCTCACTTTGACATCCTTGACACCAGGCAAACTCAGGAGGGCATTTTCGAGGGAAAGGATGGTGGCTTTACCAGAGGAGATCAGGGTGTTCTTTGCCCGTTCCCGCAGTTCCTCATCGGTTTCCCTGCGCTTGCCCGTGAAACGAGTAGCATTGGGGTTGGTGACGGCTTTGATGCCCGGTAGGGGGCGCGGGAGGACGGTTAAAGTCTCTGCTGGCGTAACCTGATTTTCTCCCCGGTTCACCGCCTGGATTTTGACCTCTAAGCTGGTTTGCCCCTTGGGAAAGAGTTTGGTTTCAATGGTTTGGTAAACTTTCTTCGGACTGGCTGGTGTCTCCGGCGTAGCAACCAGGGTACCCAGGGGAACCTCAATGTCCTGGTTGCCGACATCTCGCTGAAAGGTGACAGTTCCTTCAGCAAAGTCCGGTTCTCCCCGCTTGATTCCCAGAATCGCAACCACCATGTCTAATTGCTGCCCCTCCGCCGTATCCACATAGGCAGACAGGTAAACCAACTTCATCTTTTCGTAGAGCAGGGCAATTTCGTAGGCAAAGGATTCGTAAACAGTACGCGCTACACTGCCAACTTCAAAATCCGTCAGTACAGCCGTGCGCTGGCGCATATCCTCAAAAACTTGGTTGAACTTCTTCGGTTCAAAGCTCATAGGACTAGCCCCCCAGATTTAGGGAAAGATTGACAGTCAGGTTGTCTGCCTGTCCGGCGGGTTTGACGGCGATCGTGACTTGGAGAACGCTGCGATCGCCCGACCGAGATGGTAGGAAGGTGAGTTGGGTAATTTCCTGAATGCGCGGTTCCTGTTTCAAACATTCGCGGATGTAGAGGTCAGCCAGGCTGCAGGTTCTGGTATTGTTTAGTTCCCCAATCAAAGTATGTAGCCGAGAACCGTAGTCAGGATGCCCCAGTTTTGCTAGTTCCCCTTTGCGGGTTAACAGCCGATTCACAATGGCCTGCGCCAGGTTAGCGCGATCAGATGCTGTGACCAGATCGCCGCTGGGCGAAGTCAACAAATCCACAACCTCGCGATCGGAAACGGGGCGATCGAAAAAGCGGCGGCTGACTTTGATATCTTTTTTAAGAATCGGATTATCTACCATCATCAACCTCCTATTTTTACAGTGCCGCTAGCAGAAGTAATCTGGCCTTGAACCTTAACAGGAGCAGGATTGGGAACTCCTGCTTGTGCGGCTGTTAAAAATGTACCAGAAGGAATCGTGACTTCAACCGTGTCATCCTGGCGGGCTGCCCCTTTGCTGCCGTTGTTAATTTTCACATCTCCCTTGGCTGTAACTTCAATATTTCCATCTGCCTTAATTACTGAATCTCCTTTTATTGCAATCTGGGCATTCTTATCCGTATTGATGGTGATGTCTCCTTTGGCTTCAATTTTGACGTTGCCATCGACATCAACATCAATTTTTGTCCCCGAATTCAAGGTGATGGTCAGACTGTCTAACTGGGTTAAAATCATCTGACCCGTATCATTCTGAGGTGGTCTATCTTCATCGTTGTACAGTCGCCCCAGGATAATCGGCGCATTAATATCACCCCCAATGAATGCCAGCGCTACTAACTCTCCTACTTTGGGAATATTGACCAGACCAATATGTGGTGTCAGTAAGGGAACTTTGCGGAGTTCAAAATCACTGCCATCGGGCTGTTTTTTGTTCTTTAATTGGACGGAACACTGATAATTATCTTTATCGCTGTCCGAGGCGTGGGGGAACACCGCCGTAACGATTCCCAGTTCGGTGGTGTAGATTTTCTGGGTTTCTTTTTCAGCCACTTTTTTCATGACGCTGACAATGGAATCCATCACCTTTCCTCCCACTGAATCAGGCTGCAAAATCCCTGCTGGCGGTTCAAACTCTGCCGGATCTCAATCACTTTGAAACTGCCATTTTGAGAGGCGATCGGCATCTTGGCAATCTCGATCGCATCCCCCAATTTCACTTCCGGCGTGCCTAGTGCTTTCAGACTGCCCCGCCGCTTGGGAACCTCTGCTGCCAGAACTACCGTGGCAATTTGACTGGCGGCTTCTAAGGTGCGGGCGGTGGGATCGGCAACCCGCTTCACCACACCGGATGCGTCCCCCGCTTTGCCCTGTACCTCCTGTTTGGTCAACCAGGCATAGGCATCGGCTCCCTGCCCGAAGCTGGTGGGGCTTTCCCCGTAAATTTCGACTCCCGTGATTGGGGCAGTGGGGGCTTCAGCTGCCAGTGCCAGGATGTTGGCACCGTACTCAAATTGGTGGGTTTGGGCGGGACTATAGGTCGCGAATACGACTCGGTCTTCAGGGTCAGCGTAGAGGTCGAACCCGCACTGTCGCCCCAGGGTGCGGAGGTGTTCGTAAACTGAGCAACTGTCTCCCAGGACGTAAACCGGAAACTCAATGCCACTCTCCACCTTGCCAGAGGACAGCCCCAGGCGACCGACGACATCGGAGACAATATCCCCAGCCTTAGATTTTTCGTACAGCAGGTTGAAACTAGCGGCTAGGAGTTTTTGGAACGAGCTAGTGGCATGGATCGTGACGCGATCGAGGTTCCATTCCACAGTATCCACTGTTCCGGTGAAGATTTTCGAGAGTTTGTCTTCATAGCCCAGTTCGACAGTAACCGGGTCTTCCGGTGCAAGGTTGAGAGCGTCAGGAGGACTGAGAACAAGGCGACAGGTATTTGTGGGAATATTCAGGGAAGCAGAAGTACGCAGGTCAACCAAACGAGTGCGATCTTTTCGAGATCCGCTTCGCGGTGCGCCGGATTGAAACGAGGCACTGCCAATCGAGATCTTGTGGTTCACCTGGAGCATTAGGAGTCTCCCCATTTCGCTGTCTTGGCCGATAGTTCATCGATTTTGCTCAACTGTCCTGTAGTGCGATCAAAGATCAATATTCGACCTCCCGCTGGACGCAGCACTCGACTTCCCGATTGGTAGAATTTGGCGATCGGCGTGCCGTCATAAACACTGTCTTTTCGCGCGTCATAGTCTTTTAGCGACTGCTTAAACCGCTGGCGTGCTTCTAGTTTTTCTTCATCGCTGCCCTCTGGCGGGAGATCGTCCCCCGGTGGCCCAGAGCAGCAGGTGGTGATGTGCAGACCTTTCCCCTTAAACTCATTTTTTAACTGACCATTGGCCGACAGGTGTTCAATCTGATACCAGACCGCCTTGTTTTCTTCAGGCATCTGGAACACATCATAGGTATGGGTGTGCCCGGTCAGGCTGATGGCGGGTATTGGTTTACTGACTCCCGGATAGGTGCCCTGAGACAGTTGGAAAAATAGGTTGATTAAGTCTTTGCGATGTTCCTCCAGCGTGCCTCGCCCCAGATCGCTATTGTCCGCTGCCATACCTTGCTGATTCAGGTTGTTCAGATTGACCTCGACCATCGGGCAAAAAACAGGTGTGTGCATTCCTAGAATCGGGACAACTTGCTGGTCAGAGTTAGCCAGTTCATTGCGCCGATCGACTAACCATTCAACCCACTGCTGTATTAGCGCCCACTGGCGATCGCTCAATACATCATCAGCTACAGGAGGATCTCCCACTAGAATTTCGCTACCTT
>JBBIQC010000006.1:0-753 GCA_037442585.1 Oscillatoriales cyanobacterium bin_317 | reverse complement strand
ATCAGGATGCTGGTGTTGCCATAGCGAACCGCATAGGAGGTGAAGGGATTGATCACTAAGGCATACCAGTCAAAGGCGCGATCGGTCATGTAGAGTACCCCATCTTTACCAAAGGCATTCAGGTAAGCCACGTTGCGGTTATCCAGCAGATCGGCCAGATCTTTTGCGAAGAGATTGGTAATGTGGGTCATGTAATCTCGCTCTTTGTAGAGCAGGATCGCAGCAATCACCAGACCAATCAGCCCAAAGCTACCCCCAACCGCCAGCCCCACAAGTGCTCCCTTGCCTGCGTCCTCAACCGCCTCCCGGGAGATGGCCTTGATTAAAGCTAATACCCAAATCATGATAAATCCCAAAACCCATCCACCGCCCAGAATTAGAGCTAAGCCCATTTTGGAAAAAAGAACATCGAAGGTAATGTCAAAGTCCAGGCCAAGCCCTCCTAACAGGGTGATAAAAACAAAGAGGCTGAGAGAGGCAGTGAAGGGAGCCACCAGAGTTATTACCAGGAAAATCAGAACCTGCAGCCCAGCGCTGGATTCGTTTTCCAGTGCCTGATCCAGTGCGCCGAAGACGGAACCACAGGCAGCCCCCGTGCCTGCACCGACTAAGAGCAGATAAAGTAGGAGGAAAATGTGAGCCGCTTCCCCCTTGATGCGAGGTGGATAGGGATTGAGCCGCTGATCATGGTTGCCAATCAGAGTAAAGGTGGGGCGATTGTAGTCCAACAGCAGCAGTTCGTAATATCGGATC
>JBBIQC010000005.1:22545-29495 GCA_037442585.1 Oscillatoriales cyanobacterium bin_317 | reverse complement strand
GGTGATTTTACCCCCGAAACCGCAGGAGGTGCGGCGGGATTTCTGAATTTCGGCGGGTTTACGGCTGCTGCTGGAAACATCCTCAACTTCGCCACTTATTATGAAATGAAACAACGGGCGGGCAACGTGGGTCAAAATGGACTCAATCCTCTCCTGCAACAAATTCGCACGCAACATCCCAGTTTAAAGCTGCACCTGATCGGGCATAGTTTTGGGGGGCGACTCGTTACTGCTACAGCACTGGGAACCGGTAACCTGCCACCGCTAAAAATCGAGACGATATCGCTCCTGCAAGCAGCATTTTCTCACTATGGCTTTGCCGAGAAATTTGAAGGCGATAAAAACGGTTTCTTCCGCAAAGTTGTGGTGAACAAAGGAGTCGCAGGGCCGATTTTGATTACTCATACGAAAAATGATACCGCTGTTGGCATTGCCTATCCCATTGCCTCCGCTCTTGCCCAAGACGATGCTTCAGCATTAGGAGATGAAAGCGATCGCTTTGGCGGTATGGGGCGCAATGGCGCTCAGAAAACCCTGGAAGCTATTAAAAACCTGTCCTTACTGCCCGTTGGTGGTGCTTATCAGTTGCAAGCGGGCAAATTGCATAATCTGCGGGCAGATGATTTTATCAAAAGTCATGGTGACATTTGCAATCCGCAGGTTGCTTATGCAATCCTCACAGCAGTGGCAATGACTTGATGTGAGAGATCACTGAAGATCGGAGATCGTGCTACAAGATCGGCGATCGTACTATCAGGGGCTAACGGAAGAAAAAGCAGAAAAGCGTTATGGATATGGCAGTATGGCAGGTCAAATTATTATGTCCGATGATTTCGATGAGCCATTAGCAGATTTGGCAGAGTATATGTAGTATGGCAGCCCTTTTAGATACCCACACTCTATTGTGGTACATCACCTCTGATTCAAGGTTAAGTGACAGGGCAAGAGCAATCATTCGGACTAAAAAAGGAGCATAGCCACAATGACAATTCATAAAAACGGACTTTTTGTTCAAGCCGGTCAAGGTCGTTCTTACTACTTTGGTCAAGACCTTTATACCTTCAAGGCAATTGGTGAAGAGACGGGGGAAGCTTATGCGCTTTGTGAGGTGATTGTTGCACCTCAAGGTGGTACGCCTCCTCATCAGCACACGCGAGAAAATGAATCTTTTTACGTTCAAGACGGAGAGATAGAATTCCAGCTTGATGATCGTACTCTCATTGCAACAGATGGAACTTTCCTTCATTCACCTAAAGGGCAGATTCATCGCTTTACAAATACGACTGCTACACCCGCTAAAATGCTGGTCTGGGTTACTCCTGCTGGGTTTGAGAATTTCATTGCTGAAGTTGGAAAGGCAGTGAATGCTCAGGTTACTCTTGGGGCATCGTTGAGCCCTGAAGATCTAGACAAAATTCTTACTACTGCCCCCAAGTATGGTATCGAAATTATTCCTCCATCATCTGAGCAGTAATAATGGGGGTCTCTTCCAGACTCCCATAGTCGCCAGACCGCCGTTTGGACAGTGCGATCGCTGATCACGCAGATTGGGTTGAGTTATGAAACCCAGTCCCTAGAATCAATCCTAACCATCCATCTCTTGCCGACCATAACGCAGCACCTTGGACATCCAGATCAGTTCGGCCATGAACCGTTCCATCCGGCGAATGTAAGTGGGTTTGTCGATTAAATTGCCTGACTCATCAAATAGGGTTTGCACATTGCCGAAGTTAAGATCATAGAAAATCGTCATTTCTGGATAGCCGTGGTTGTATTCAGGAACCACAATGATCAAGCCATCGGCTCGTTCCATTGCGACGGAAAACTGTGGGTCTTTGAGAGATTCGCCTGCATCATTGATAGCGATCGGGATATTGCGAATATCAATCATTAACTGCTTAAAGTAGCCGCACCAAAGGTTGCATTAAACTGACGACACCAAATGACAACCGATTGAAAGTTTGCCAGGTTGACATTAGTGGGGATAGCATACCGCTGAGTACCACTAAATTTTTGTAAGGGTGCCAGAACCATGTAATCGCCTTTCTGCAAAGGATATGAAGGTGGAGTTGTGGAACCCAGGACATTGTTTGAACGATGCAAAACCACAACAAGATCAGGCCCAGAAGTAGAGGTCTTAAATTGCTGATCCAGTTCCAAAAAGGATTGACCGTTCTGGGTAACAATTCGTACCTGTCCCTGGGTTGGATGTTCTCCAGACTGGAAGTTGCCAGATTTGATCACGGTCGGCTGTTGAGAACTCTGAGCCATCTGTTGAGACATCGATGAAGGTGAACCAGAACTGGCGATAGCAGACGTAACCTGTTCAGTAGCCTGATTTTTGGTTATCGTTCCAACAAAACTGACAAATACTAGAGAAGCCAGACTTAACGAAATCCAATGTTGCACTTTCATCTTCACATCATCCTAAATGCACATCAAATGGAGCCATGTGCTTGACCACACCATTGATTATGGAATTAAGTCTTAACTGCCAGATGATGAGGAGCTAAAGAGTTGTCTATAAAGAAGCTGATTTTTTATGAAAACGGACTTCAGAGTATTCTCAGCCAGTTCTCAGGTTCAGGAAGCCGCGGCCAATGGCAACAGCACTTCGACGATCGTTCCTGTTGCGGCTGATGATTCGATTTTAAACTCACCTGCATGGGCTTCAACCATGCGCTTGACGATCGCCAATCCTAACCCCGTTCCCGTTGCTTTGGTCGTAAAGAACGGCCTGGTGAGTTTAGCCAAATTATCTGGAGAAATTGGTTCTCCGCCATTCTGAATCCGCAGACAAACTTGATGATTCCCCAGTGGATGTACCTCAACTGCAATAGTTTCACCACTACCAACGGCCTCAAATGCATTTGTAACCAGATTAATCAAGACCTGTTTCAATTTGTCCGGATCGGCTAAAACCTGCATGGGTGCTGAGGTAGTGTGTAACTTCAAATCTTTTCCAGCCGCCGCGGGAATAGTCTTCAGAGGTTCAATGGTTTCAGAAATAAATTGGTTCAGTTCTAACGGCGATCGCTGCAACGTTTGTGGTTTGGCATACAGCAAAATCTGATTGAGTAATCGTTGCAGCCGATCGGCTTCGTCTAAGGCCAGAGAAAGATACTCTTGAAACCGCCCCGTGAGTTGAAGTTTCTTGAATGCAGTCAATCCCATCGTAATGGTAGTTAAGGGATTGCGGACCTCATGCACAATCATGGTGGCCAGTTCCCCAATTTCTGCCAGCCGTTCCAAAGCTTTTTCGGCTTGCTTACGATCGCTGATGTCACGAGTTACCCCCACAATCAGCGGTTGTCCATTTGGATCATGGGTTAGTCCCACATTGGCCGTCAGCCAGCGCCATCCCCCCTGTTTGTGGGGCGCACGATATTCTGTCCCGGATTGCTTTTGTCCAGTAGAGAGTAACCGTTCGATCATACTTATACAGATTTGCACATCATCGGGGTGAACAAAGGGCGCGATCGAGTGGCCTTCCATTTCTGCAGGCTGAAATCCCAGTACATCAGCCACGTTGGGAGAAATGTAGGAAAATACATTGTCTGGTGTAATGGCAAAAATGATGTCATTGGCATTTTCAACGATCGCTCGGAACTTCGCTTCGGCCTGTTTCAATTCTGCTGTCCGCTGCTCTACCCGGTGTTCCAGTTCCTGATTGATCGTCAGCAACTCGGATTGAGCGGCTCGCAGTTCAATCGTCCGTTTCATCACCTCTGCTTCCAGCATCTCATTGAAGCGTTGCTGCTGCTGGTAAAGCTGGTAGTTATCGATCGCCGTAGCCGCCCGTTCCGCAAACAGTTCTGCCAGCTGGACTTCAGCTTCGGTAAAGTGGCGCGGTTGCCGTTGAAAGGAGCAAATCGTCCCAATCACATCACCCGTTGAGAGGCGTAGAGGCACTCCTAAATACGCCTGATACCCATCGGGAGCTTCACCGTAATCCGTACAGGTAACCGCATCCTCTACGACCAGCGGGGCACCTGTTCGCACAACCGTCCCCGTCAAACTCCCATGCAGGGAATACACCTGCTTGGCAGCCGCTCCCAAATCGATCGTACTGGCCAGAATACGTTCACTTTCATCCTGACAATAGGTAACCACTGACCAGTCCAATCCAATCAGTTCGCTCACTCCCTGAGCCACCTCATGCAAGTAGGAACTGAGTTCACCGGAGCGATAACTCAGGGCCGATAGAATGGCCAGCGTTCGCTGCTCTGACTGAGAAGGAATCATCGTCACTGGTTCTGATTCATTTGAATAAACTTGTCAAAAAGTATAGCCCCTTCAATCAGGTAGTTGGCTGAGATAATCTCAGACCTCCATCCTAATCTCTGCTTTCTCAGCAAAAATTAATCTTCCTATTAAGGAAGCATCATTCCAAAGAGAATGTTTCGACTACAGTAGAGGTAGCTATCCAGGGGAATGAAATAATTTTGCAATGTGGTTGGTTCATCAACTTCGGAGGACATTTCAGCAAGTTCAGCAGAGACATTTTGACCCGTCTTCGCTTCAATTTCGCCTGACTGCTGAAACGATATTGCTGCTGATTCTCGGTTTTAGTGGTGTTGCAGCCTGGACAAGCTGGAAGATGCAGCAGCTATTGATCACATCTCAGACTCAAAACGTAGACTATATTGCCACTCGCTTTCCCCATGATATAAAGCTTTACAGCGAAATGTTGCCCCTTAAAACTGGGTTGCAAAGAACCATCAATAATGTGTCCATGCCAGGGTTAGCTATTTGGGTCAAAAGCCCGGATGGGAAGCGAGTGCTGGCTCAGTCCACGAAGATGGATTCATCCTTTACTGCAACAGAGCGCTTAATGTCCCTGGCAGAAATGCCTCTCAATCCCCAGGTCTACAAGGTAGATGAGCGGTACTTGATTTTGTATCAGGGGCCTCTCACAGTGAAAGGCCAGCCGCTGGGCAACGTTTACATGGCGAAGGATGTCACTCAAGAACAAGAACAACTCAATACGGCAATACGGGGATTAATGGCTGTTTGCCTTCTGGCAACTCTCTTGACCCTGCTGGCGATCGCCTATCGAATTCGGCGATCGCTACAGCCCTTGCAGGAGATGAGCCAGATGGCAGGCGCGATCTCAGCCGAAGATTTAAGGGAAGCGAAGTTGCAACTGAGCCATGCGCCGACTGAAGTGAAAGAGTTAGCTCAAACTTTCAACATGATGCTGTCGCGACTTTCGGATGCCTGGGAGCAACAGCGCCAATTTGTCAGTAATATTTCCCATGAGTTACGCACACCCTTAACCGTAGTACTGGGCTATTTACAAAGCCTGCTGCGACGGAGTGCCAACCTGAATGATTACCAGAAAGAAGCGTTAGAAACAGCCGCAGCGGAGGCCGATCGCACCGTTCGCCTATTACAGGATTTGCTGGATCTGGCACGGGCCGACAGTGGGTATATGCAGTACCATTTAGAACCTGTTGTTTTGAATGACCTGGTACAGGAAGTCGTTGAGATGGCTGAAGCCGTGAGTGGTCGGATTATTCAAACCAAAAGTGTAGAAACGATTACGACCACGGCTGACCGCGATCGCTTGAAACAGGTGTTGATTCACTTGATTAATAATGCAGTCAAATATTCCAGTGCTGATGATCCCATTCAGGTGATTCTGGAACGTGCCGAATCTCAGGGCATCATTCACATCCGCGATTACGGCGTTGGCATTCCGCTGCATGACCAGAGCCGAATTTTTGAGCGATTTTACCGGGTAGATGAAGCCCGTGCCCGCTCCACAGGTGGACATGGATTGGGACTGGCGATCGCAAAAATACTGGTTGAAGGGATGGATGGCAGTATTACGGTGCGATCGAAACCTGGCGAGGGAAGTGATTTTGCAATATCCTTACCCATAGAATGAGAGCAGGTTGGGTAAGCCTTGTTGCTAAGGTCGTAAATCGAAGCAGAGCGGTTTGGCTTTTGTCTAGCAATATCTTAAAAACTACTCTCGTAATGCGTATCCGACTCCACGTACAGTGTGAATTAGACGTTTCTCACCCTGCTGTTCTAACTTCAGGCGAAGATAACGAATATACACTTCGATAATATTGGAATCGCCCATGAAGTCGTATCCCCAGACCTTCTCCAGAATCTGGTCACGGGTGTAGACTTGTCGGGGATGATTCATTAAATATTCCAATAAATCAAATTCTTTTGCGGTTAGCTCAATACTTCTCTGTCCCCGGTAAACTTCACGGGTAAGGCGATTCAGGCTCAAATCCTCAAACCGCAAGATGTCCTCTTCTGTTTCTTCAGTCCGCCGTAAATGAGCACGAATGCGGGCTAACAACTCCTCAATACTAAAGGGTTTTACCATGTAATCATCAGCTCCCGCATCCAAGCCCTGGACGCGATCGCTCACCTCATCGCGGGCTGTTAACAAAATAATTGGTACCTTGTTACCCGTTGTCCGTAATCGGCGACAGAGTTCGACCCCCGTTAATCCCGGTAGCATCCAATCCAGAATGGCCAGGTCGGGAGTAGTTTCGCGGGCGATCGCAAGTCCAGTCATACCATCATGGGCGACACTGACCTGATAGCCATCGCTACTCAGTTCTAGTTCAATAAACCGGGCAAGTTTGACTTCATCTTCTACCAAAAGGATATGCGTACTCATACTGGTTTCTCCTAACGCAGAGGTAGAATGAACCAACTATCCTGAATTCCTGAATTAACCAGGCTTGGGAGGTAGGTTTTCTGGTATAGGCTTATAGTACTGCTTCTACTTATTTCCACTCTAGTAGAACAGACGCAAGAAAGATGAGTTTTTGCTGAATGACACCCTAAATTTCGCTTAAAAACAAACCAGAACTTGCACTAGCTGCGTATCTTCATTGCAATGCGCTGCCAACCAACTGCCGCTGATTAAAGCCCCTTGAAACCGACGATTTGGCTGTGCATCGCCTACCAAGCCTATG
>JBBIQC010000005.1:0-22501 GCA_037442585.1 Oscillatoriales cyanobacterium bin_317 | reverse complement strand
ATCAAAGTGGCAGAACTGATATCCCCCTGCGTTATACCCACAGTTGCAGTTCTGGATACCATTTACCGAGAGTTTCTGCGTGTCTGGGTGTCTTTATGTGCATTTTCTGGCAAACAGTTGGCCGATCGTGGTCATGAGTACTGAATTCCGTATAAAGTCCTGTAACAGAAAAGGGGGATCGGTACTCGGTTTCCGTTGCACGACCTGACGCAGTTGCCACAGGAGAAAGCCCAGTACCCAGACAAAATCGGTCAGCATGGCATAGAACCAGCCATGATTTTTGAGGAAATAGCGCCGTCTGGAATCGAACACATATTTCGGTTGGCGTTTAGGCGCATTTGTTTTGGCCGTTACGCCCGTACTTTGCCCAGAGATATGCATAATGCGGCTTTGGGGCACATACCAGCAGGGCCAACCCGCCCGCTTTGCCTGTAAACAAAAATCGGTTTCTTCGTAATACAGGAAGTAGTTCTCGTCCATCAAGCCAATGCTGTCAAACACCTGACGGCGAATCATCATGCTGGCACCGGGAAGCCAGTCCACCTGCTGGGCTTCTTCAGTCATGGTTTGAGCAATCACCCACTGCGACAGGAGTTTGGAGACAAGGCCCAACCGCAATCCTCCATCTAGCTCGCTCCAAATAGAAGGAAACCGAAAGGTAATGGGCCATCGGGTGCCATCAGGTTCCTCAATCCCACTGCCCGCAATGCCAACGGTTGGATGTTGATCCATAAAATCAACCAGTGTTTTCAGGGCACCGGGCCGAACTTCGGTATCCGGATTGAGCAGTAAATAATAGGGAGGAGGCGTTTCAGACTCTAAAAATGGTCGAATGGCCGTGTTATTGCCGTAGGAAAATCCTCCATTGATTGAGGAGGGATGCAATGTCACCCAATCGTGCCATCCTTCCGTTTGAATAGCCTGAGCAATCTTCTCAACTGAGCCATCATTGGAGGCGTTATCCACCACCACAACCTGCATTCCTGGCAGTGTTTGAACTTCAGGGAGGAGCGATCGCAAACAGTTAATCGTCAACTCCGCCGTTCGATAATTCACGATCGCAACCAGTAAGGGAATCGGAGACTGGGGTTGTCCCTCCTCGGAGAGTGAAGGTTCTGGCAACAGTACGGATGTAGCTTCACAGTTCATAATAATGACCAATCAATAATGACAATACCTTATGCTGCTCGTTGAATATTGGAGTTCAACACTATCCCAGATTTCTGTACACCGTTCCAGTAACTCTGAATCATCTTTGCCATCACCTGAACATTCGGTTCCTGCAGCATACTGGAATGACCTCCGGGTACATCACAAACCTTTACGTCAGCAGTGACACGGTGCTTCCAGCCTAGCAAAGGATCAGCATAGCGTTCTACATAGGGCGTATCGTCAATTGGCGTGCCCTCAAACATGGAACTTTTCTCAGTTGCCCGTAAGAGCAGTACCTCCCCTTGTAAGGCCGTATCCGGTACATACTGTGCTTGCGCCCAGACGAGAATGGTTCGTACTGGAATAGCCTTCAACCAGTGGGGAATCGGTAGTTTCCGATCCAGGCAATAGCGAAATAGCTGAAGTTGCCCCCGATCGCGCAGAGTTTTGTAGCGCTTCTGAATCTCGTAACTCACCAGATTGGTCACTTTCTTGCGGACTTGATTGAGAATGAATACTCCCCGCTCAAAAGGTTTCATGGATTGACTATCACGAAACACTTTAGAAAAACTATCTCGTCGTTGATTAGCAATGTAACCCACCTTTTCCTCGGCTTCGACATCCGCCGCATCCATGATAGCTACCATACCAATCGATTGGCCCTGCAATTGTAACTGCCGCGCCATTTCAAAGGCTAACACGCCACCCGCACACAAGCCACCCAGGAAGTATGGCCCTTCCGGTTGCACCTCACGGATTTTCTCAATGTAGTAGGCCACCATCTCTTCAATCCGGGTATGCAGGATTGGGCAACCATCAGCACTATAAGGTTGCACTCCATATACCGGAACATCTGCAGAAAGGCGGTTGGCTAACTCTTGATACAGCAGAATTTCACCATTTCCATCATGAATCAGAAAAATAGGTGGTTGACCGCTTCCTGGTTTGAGTGGAACGATCGCCTGTTGTATTTGGGACGGTCCTGATTGCTCCAGATACTCAGCCAGTTGAGCGATCGTAGGAGCCATCAGTAAGGTGCTGAGAGGTAACGATCTACCAAACTGTTTCTCTAATTTGGAGAACAAACTGACCGCCAGCAAAGAATGGCCACCCAACTCAAAGAAGTTATCATTAACCCCAACGGATGGAATTGCCAGAACCTCTTCCCACACTTGAGCCAGTTGTTGCTCTAATGGAGTACGAGGAGCTACAGAAATTTTGTCAGGCAGTGAATCTACGCGATCGCCTTCAATATACTTAGCTGTAGATTTGGTTAATTCACTGGGTTTACATTCACTGGGTTTGAATGAACGGAGTTCTGAAAGTTTTAAATCTGGATTCAGCACCAATTGCGCTAAAAGCTGCTCATATCGCTGCAGCAGATGGATAACTGTTTCAGGACGGAATAAGTCTGTCTTGTACTGGAGGGCAACGGTTAGTTGTCCATTTTTTTCGCTGAGGGATAGCGAGATATCAAAGTTGGCGATTTCTCGGTTGACAAATACCGAACTTACAGCCAACCCTGCCAAATCCAAGGAAGGTGTCGGTGTGTTTTGCAAGACAAACATGGCCCGCGTTAGCGGAGTACGCTTTAAATTAGGCAGGTCTGCAACCAGTTGTAACGGCACGTCCTGATGCTTCGAGCCTTCCATAAAAGATTCACTGACTCGCTCCAAAAGCTGACAAAAACTTGGATTCGCGGATAAATCAGTTCTTAAGACAACAACATTATTGAAATATCCAATCAATCCACGAGTTTCAGCTCGATGCCGTCCGGCAACGGGCGTACAGATTACCATATCCTCTTGCCCGGTGTGTTGATGCAGGAGGGTATTAAAAGCAGCAAATAAGGTGACAAATAAGGACACTCCCTGATTCGCACTCAGTAGTTTCAGATCATTCGTTAAATCTGCGGATAGAACCTGAGATTGGACTCCCCCTTGATAAGAGGTGACTGGCGATCGCGGATAATCGATCGGGAGTGCCAGGGATGGAACCGTTCCATGCAACTGTTGTTGCCAATATTCCAGTTGCAGTCTTAACGAATCTCCCTGGAGCCATTGGCGTTGAGTCCAGGCAAAATCCGCATATTGTACGGGTAAATCCAGAAGTGGAGAAGCTTGCCCACCCACAAACGCAGAATACAGTGCCCCTAGCTCTCGAACAAAGACACTGTGAGACATACCATCAAAAACAATGTGATGGATGGTGCGTAACAGCACATGCTCCTGCTCCGCCAATTGCAGCAAGGCAACCCGCCAGAGAGGAGCCTGACTCAAATCAAACGGAGCTTCGGCCTGAGCGATCGCCCGTCTTTCAATCTCAGCTTGTTGCTGCTCAGTAGAAAGGTCACGCAGATCGATATAATCTACACGGATCAGCATTTCAGGCAGAACCACCTGCACGGGTTCTCCATTCTCGGTTCTGAAAAAGGTGCGGAGGATTTCATGTCTGCGTGTAATTTCATGCAAACTTTGCTCTAGCGCGGTAACATTGAGGGCACCAACCAACCGGAATGAATGCAGAATATTATGAACTGATGTGTCAGGTTGTAATTGTTCCAGTTGCCAAAGTCGCTCCTGATTAAATGACAGCGGTAATGCTCCATCTCTGGGAGCCTTTTGAATAGGCGGAGATTGATACAGCAGGCGCACATTGTTGCGAGCCATGCGCCAGAAACTGGGTGCAGTCTTTGCTTGATTGTCTGATTCTAAAGATTTAGATTCGCCAGGTGATGCATCAGGAAAAGATTTCATAATTTTGCTTCTGCTCAAAAATGCTGCGATTAACTGTATGAAACTAAACGTCTGAAGGCACCTTCAAAAATCTTCTAATAACCCGATTTCCAGTAACTCTTTGAAGAAGATGTTTAAAAGTCCTAATGTTTGTAGCAAGATGCCTGGATCCCTTTAAATTCCTCGTAATAGGGAACCCAGAACCTGATTTTCTCCCGTTAAAAAAGCAAGGGAGATCACTTAGTGTCTGGCATCATAGGCCACACTTTTTTTAGCTCTGGAATTGCTGATCCCGTAACTATACGGAGTAAGTGATTAATTCCAGCGTAAGGTTTGTAGCTAATGATACGTATTTCCTGTCTAACCCTTAACCAAACATTTATAAAATGATGAATTTTTTATGTAGTTGCATACGGTTTTTACTACTTTCAAAGTTTAATCTTACTGTAAGGAAATGATAAAGCTGTCATTCTGTTACTTGTGATACTGTTACCCGCGCCAAAATAATAAGCATGAGCCCTGGTAACAGCCTTTATTTATTAAGGAGATTTACACAAATGCTAGCCAAAGAAGTTCTTCGCCAGCACATTGCAGAAACTATCCTTTTCTCAAAAGAGTATCCCTATGCAGATAGTGATTCTTTTTTAGAAAATGGTGTAATTGACTCCATGAATGTGATTGAGCTAGTTCTGTTTTTAGAGCAGCAGTTTGGCATTCAAGTTGCAGATCACGAAATTGTTCCAGATCACTTTGACTCGATTGAGAAATTGGCTGATTTCGTGCAAACCAAACAATGTGTTACCGCTTAAACCCACTGTTGAGCCAGATTTTCTGGCCTGCAGATTTTCTACCTCCTGACGGGGAGTATTTCGAATGTTAGTACATCAATTTTTGGAGAATAGTGCCGATCGCTTCCCCAACAAGGTGGCACTAATCTGCGATGGTCAGCGACTCACGTATGCAGACGTTGAGGTTCAGGCCAATCGATTAGCGAACGCACTACGAGCACAAGGTTTACAGCGAGGAGATCGGGTCGCCTTATATTTGCCAAATTCGATCGAGTTAGCGATCGGTATCTTTGCTGTTCTAAAGGCAGGCGGAGTTTTTGTGCCGATCAATCACTCTACCAAGTTTGACAAGTGTGCGTATATTCTCAATAACTGTGATGCTCGCGCCTTGATCACCTCTGGTCGGCAAAGTGATCTCGTAAAACAGTTACTGCCAGCCGTTCCTGGCCTAAAGACCATCGTGTTCACTGCACCCGTAGCGGAGCCAGAACAGATCACTTTCCTCAGCTACGATGCAATTCAAGCCGATTATCCTGAACAGCGTCCAAAACACGTCAATATTGATGTTGATCTGGCCTGTTTAATTTACACCTCTGGCAGTACAGGTGAGCCAAAAGGAGTCATGTCTGACCACAGTAATGTGGTGTTTGCCGCCAGTTCGATTATTGAATATCTGGGAAATGTAGAGTCCGATATTGTTATTGGGTTACTGCCACTTTCCTTCGATTATGGTCTTTACCAGTTACTCATGGTGTTCAAATTTGGTGGAACGCTGGTTTTAGAAAAGGGTTTCACCTATCCTGCTGTCATTTTGAAGCGGATTGAAGAAGAGAAAGTTACCGGATTTCCGGGGGTTCCGACTATCTTTTCAGTGCTGTTGAATATGGATCGCAGCCAGTTCGACTTGTCGAGCTTGCGGTACATGACTAATACTGCAGCCGCTTTACCCGCTTCTCACATCACAGAAATTCGGGAAGCATTCCCATCCGTCACCTTATTTTCCATGTACGGGTTGACGGAAACCAAACGCACTTTGTATTTACCACCGGAGGAACTCGATCGCCGTCCTGGTTCGGTGGGAATTCCCATTCCGGGGACGGAAGCCTGGATTGAAAGGGAAGATGGGCAACGCCTGGAAGCAGGTCAAGTGGGCGAGTTGGTGGTGCGAGGACGGCACGTGATGCGGGGTTACTGGAACGCTCCGGAGAAAACGGCGGCTCGTTTTCGTCCTGGAGCCTTGCCCGGTGAACGGCTTTGCTACACGGGCGATCTATTTCGGGTGGATGAGGAAGGATTTTTCTACTTTGTCGCCCGAAAAGATGATGTGATCAAGAGCCGGGGTGAAAAGGTGCCGCCCAAAGAGGTCGAAAACGTTTTGTATGGTCTGAAAGGAGTGCGAGAAGCCGCCGTGATTGGGGTGCCGGATCCCGCCTTAGGACAAGCCATCAAAGCATTTGTCTCTCTGGAACCCGAAGCTTCTCTGACAGCAGCGGATGTGATTCGTTATTGTCGAGCCAATCTGGAAGACTTCATGGTGCCCCGGTTTGTGGAGATTTGTCCAGAACTACCCAAAAGTGCCAATGGCAAGATTAATAAACTGGAGTTAGGACAAACAGAATCACATTGAAGGTAGGGGCGGGTTTTATCCATCAATCATGATCAATGTTCATGATTCTGTCTCAACCTGCCCTTACACAGGATTGAATTAAACCCTATTTTTTTGGGAGTAACCCATGTGTGGAATTGTGGGTGTCTTGAATTTATACAAGTCACAACCGATACCAGAAACGGTGATGCGTCAAATGCTGGGAATGATCCGTCATCGTGGCCCGGATGAGTTTGGCATTTATCGGGATGAGTGGGTGAGTTTGGGCAATGCCCGTCTCAGCATTATCGATCTCAGTGGTGGACAACAGCCCATCAGCAATGAAGATGGTTCCTTGTGGATTGTCTTTAATGGTGAGATTTTCAATTATCAAGAATTGCGTCCCGATCTGGAACAGCGGGGACACCGCTTTAAGACCCATTGCGATACAGAAGTGATTTTGCATCTGTATGAAGAGTATGGGCCGGAGTGTTTGAATTATCTCAATGGCCAATTTGCGATCGCCATCTGGGATACCCGCAAACAGCGGTTATTCGTTGCCCGCGATCGCCTGGGAGTGCGGCCTCTGTTTTACACCCAGGTCGATGGTCAATTGATTTTTGGTTCAGAAATCAAGACACTATTGGCGCATCCATCGGTATTCGCAGCGATGGATCCAGCTTCCCTCTCCCAGGTGTTTACATTCTGGAGCGCTCAAATTCCCCATACCGTTTTCCAGAATATTTACACTCTGCCCCCCGGTCATTACCTGATTGCTCAAAGTGGTCAAATTACGATTCAGCCCTATTGGGAACTGGATTTTGATGGGGACGATCGCACCACTCGTTCTGCTCAGGATTACCTGGAGGAGTTTGAGCAACTATTGATTGATGCCACTCTGATTCGGTTACGCGCTGATGTTCCAGTAGGTGCGTATTTGAGTGGCGGGTTAGATTCTTCCACGACTACGGCGATTATTCGCAACTATACTCACAATCCCCTGGAAACCTTCTCGATCGCCTTCTCCGATTCTGTGTTTGACGAGAGCGAGTTTCAACGCCGCATGGCAAATGAATTGGGGACGGATCATCAGGTCGTCTATTGCACCCACGCTGATATTGGCGCGGTGTTTCCAGAGGTAATCTGGCATACGGAAACGCCCATGCTGAGAACGGCTCCCGCCCCCATGTTTTTGCTATCCCATCTGGTTCGCAAGCATGATTTTAAGGTTGTGATTACGGGGGAAGGAGCAGACGAGTTTCTGGGAGGGTACGACATTTTCAAAGAAATGGTGGTGCGGCGGTTTTGGGCCAAGCACCCTGACTCCGCGTGGCGACCTTTGCTGCTGAGACGACTTTATCCAGAAATTGGGCGGCTGGGTGAAACGAATGAACGCTTTCTGACCAGCTTCTTCAAGAAGCAGTTGACTGAAACCGAGATGCCGTTTTATTCCCATCTGATCCGCTGGTCCAATGGAGCCAGATTGCAACGGTTATTGTTACAGCCGCCCCAAACCTCTCCTCTGGAGCAAGCCGCACAACTGATTCCGATTCCCGATCGCTTCCACCAGTGGTCGCCCCTGGCCAAAGCTCAGTATCTGGAAATCGTCACCTTTTTGTCGCCTTACTTGCTCTCGTCCCAGGGCGATCGGGTGGCGATGGCAAATTCTGTAGAAGGACGCTTCCCCTTCCTGGATTACCGGGTGGTGGAGTTTTGCAACCGCCTGCCTGCAAAGTTGAAATTGCGGGGACTGAATGAAAAATGGTTACTGCGTCAGTTAGCCAGCAAGTTACTGCCTGCGGATATCTGGCAGCGCCGCAAGCGTCCTTATCGTGCCCCCATTCATCGCAGTTTCTTCCATAGCCAGACTCCCGCCTACGTCAGCGAGCTACTTTCGGAGAGTGCGTTGCACGAGTCAGGCTTGTTTAATCCGCTGGCCGTGCAACAACTGATCCGCAAGGCTCAAAGTGGTCTGCAACTGAGTGAAGTGGATGATATGGCGATCGCCGGAGTGCTGTCTGCCCAGTTGACCTATCACCACTTTGTCAAAGATTTTCATCACCGATTGTCACCGATCACGGATTCCGATCGGGTGAAAGTAATCAACAACATGAAAGAGGAATTAACCGTATGAGCGAGACAACGATCATCGAAGAAAATACCCTGATCCAGCCAAGCACCTTTGGTCGTCACTCTTTAGACCTGGATGTTGAGCAAGAGTGCGATCGCTTAATCGAAGGATTGCGCCAGCACGTCCACCAAACCCTGCGTCGTCAGGGAGTCGTACTGGGAATTAGTGGCGGAATTGACTCCTCGGTTGTTTTGGCCCTGTGTGTGAAAGCCTTTGGAGCCGATCGAGTGGTGGCCTTACTGTTGCCGGAAGGAGAATCCAGCCCGGATAGCGCAACCCTGGCTCACATGCTGGCCGATCACTATGGAGTCAAAACGATCACGGAGGACATTTCCGGCGCTCTGGAAGGATTTGGTTGCTACCGTCGCCGCAATGAAGCCATTCAACGGTTGTTCCCAGATTTCGGCCCAGGTTGGGGAGCTAAAATCGCTTTGCCGGGTAACTTACTGGAACAGAATACCCTCAACATCTTTTACCTAACGGTTACGAGTCCAGCAGGCGAAGAATTTACCAAGCGCTTGCCTCCCGCCGAGTACTATCAGATTGTGGCGGCTTCCAACTTCAAGCAACGGGCACGCATGTCCATGCTCTATTACCATGGGGAACTCCGTAACTATGCCGTGATTGGTACGCCCAATAAAAACGAACATTTGCTGGGATTCTTTGTGAAACACGGGGATGGTGGCACGGATATTAGTCCGATCGGCCATTTGTTCAAGACCCAGGTTTACCAACTGGCACGGCATTTAGGGGTACCAGAGGAAATTCAACGTCGCACGCCGACCTCCGATACCTATCCAGGCGGCAGTACGCAGGAAGAGTTTTTCTTCCGGCTGCCGTTCGATATCCTGGATACTATCTGGCTGGGTTATGAGCGAGGTATTCCCAATGAGGAGATTGCTCAGGGACTAAATCTGACAGTTGAGCAAGTTGAGCGAGTGGTTGCAGACATTGTTCGGAAGCAACGCACCACAGCTTATCTCAGAATGCACACCATCTCACTGGCTGATTAGGATTGTGTTTGTAGAGACGTTCCGGCGGAATGTCTCTACTCCTGTTCATCCGTCTCTTCCACTGGCTCCTCCTCTACAGAAGATTGTTCAGCGGCTAATTCCTGTTCTAAGTTTTTCAAAGCCTTGTAAATCCACAATTTAGATAGCTCAAGGGTGCTAACACGGTCAGGGATCACGACTGGCTTATCGAACATCTTCAAAAGTCCTTCACTTGCAACTCTATATACGGTAATCAAAGTTACAGAAAACTTCCTGAGGATATATGCCTAAAGCATAGGTTGAAATTTGGCTGCCCGATCGCAGATTTCCCGTGGGATGATGAAATCCAGGTGACAATACTTACCTTACCCAGGTTTAGCTGACGTTTCTGGATTTGCTACAGGCATGGAGGTGGCAGATTCTCGATGCAAGAGATCACTCCCCGACACTCGCCAAAGCCAATCCGAGCAAATCCCGGCTTTTCGCAATAGCCTTGCAAAATGACCTCATCTCCATCTAGCAAAAACGATCGCGTTTCCCCATTGGGTAACTGCAGCGGTTCAGCCCCCCGTCGAGTCATCTCCAGAAGACATCCCTGCGCTCCCGGTTCCGCTCCAGATACCGTCCCACTGGCTAATAAATCTCCCGGACACAAGTTACAGCCATTACTGCTGTGGTGGGTCAGCATCTGGGCGATCGTCCAGTACATCTGCTGAAATGAACCCCGGCTGATCCGCAGTGGCCCTAAGTTTTGTTCCCGCATTTGGGCAGTTCTAAGATAGACTTCCAAGGTTAAATCGATTCCGCCCTGCTCTGTGTTCGAGGAATCCGTCAGATAAGGTAGGGGAACCGGATCTTCTGGTGAACGGGAAAAGGCGGCACAGCGAAAGGGAGCCAGAGCTTCTAGCGTCACAACCCAGGGAGATAGGGTAGTCGCGAAACTTTTTGACAAAAATGGCCCCAGAGGCTGGTATTCCCAGGCCTGGATGTCCCGCGCCGACCAATCGTTGACCAGACACAACCCAAAAATGTGATCTTCTGCGGTGCTGAGGGAAATGGCTTCTCCCAACGCATTCCCTTGACCTACAAAAAAGCCCACCTCTAACTCGTAGTCGAGCGATCGGGTCGGGCCAAAACTGGGTTCTGCATCTTCCGGTCGCTTGAGCTGCCCATTGGGACGGGGAATCGGGGTTCCTGTGGGCACCAGGGAAGAAGCCCGCCCATGATAGGCGATCGGAACGTATTTGTAATTGGGTAACAGGGGATTATCGGGACGGAACAACTTCCCAACATTGGTGGCATGAAAGATGGAAGCATAGAAATCTGTGTAATCTCCAACCGATGCAGGCAGCAGCCGTTCAGCCTGATTCATCGGAACGAGCAGATTAGCCGCAGCGGGAATTTCAGCCCCCGATCGCAACAACTCACTCAATCGCTGCCGCAAGCTGGAGGACGCAACTCGTCCCAGAGCCATCAAGGAATTTAAGGGAGGAACCAGACAAGCGTTTTGCACAGCCTCAGGGAGTTCCTCTAGTAACCCTTCTGCATGACACTGCACCAGATCCAGAATTTGATCGCCGATCGCCACGCCAATTCTGGCATCCGAACTTCCGGGTCGTCGGAACACTCCGAACGGTAAATTCTGAATCGGAAAGTCCGTATCCGGTTGGTTGGCAGACTCTACCCAACTACGGAGGGCGCGATCGTGTGTGGCATCAATGGGTCGGGGCATGGGGAGAAGGGAATAGGGAATAGGAGGAGGTGTTAGCGTAGCGTAACGCATCACCTTCAGCATTATGGTATCAATCCCTATTACGGGTTAACGACACAGGGCCACCTGATCAGTTCACCTGATCAGTTCAATAGTTTTAAGGCTTTGAGGTCAGCGATCGGTTCGGTGAAGGAGCAGGAGCCAAAGGAACGAAAGCCGTGGTTGCGAGAGGCTACCAGTTCTTCCAGGGTCAGGTAATGATCGCCCCAGGCAATGCCATTCATCTGCATTTGAAATCCCGCTGGGTGTCTGTAATGTTTTCCAGGTTGGTGGGCGGCTTTATCGGCCTGTGACATCCCAACAACATGGCTTTCCTGTAACAACTGGAGAATTTCCTCCAGGGTGACTCGTTGGGTATAGGCGAGGGCAGCGGCGATCGCCAGGTTCAAAAATCCCTGCATGAAGGTAGAAGGGCTGTCAGGGTCGTAGGTCATCGGATGACGACCGGGTAAAGGATGGTGCAATCCGGCAGTGGCTTTGAAGGGAACTTGCGCTCTGGCAAAGGTGAGGAGGGATTGGGCCAACTGGGCCACCGATGGAAAGGCCGCTGCAGTAATGCCACCCGTGCGAATTTTGGCAAAGGCTCTCAGGGGTTGCAACACATCCAGGTAAGCAGGCAGGGATTCATTCATAGGAACTTCAAAAAAGCACTCCAGATGGGGAGGCAGTTGGGCCGCGATCGCTTTTATCTCCGCAGGTGGGAGGGGAGCAATTTCCAGGGATGCGATCGTCAGGCTGGGATGAGTGAAGGCATTCACCTGGGCGATCGATCTGTCAAAATCACTGGATAGGATGACACTGAGCGGCCAGGGATCTGCATCAGCTTCAGGCGGCAGCAGGGATATCAGAGCAGGCAATTGGGACAGGGGCAGGACGAACCGACCGAGCATCCAGGCTTCGGGAAACTGACGGTAGCGCTGGTAGTGCGCGATCGCCTGGGGCAAATCCAACTTGGCCGGAGGAAACAGTCCGGCATAGTCCACAATGGCTGACAGCAGCGTTTTCACCGATGCAAACATAACAGACACCTAATCCAGCGGCAGAGACGTGGAGGCTTTAATTTCATTCAATACAATACTGGTACGAATGCGATCGACTCCAGGAATTTGCGTAATTTTTTCTGTTAATAGCTTTTCCAGATGTTGATGATTGGTCACGACTACCTTCAGCAAGTAATCATACTCACCTGTTAAATGATGGCATTCCAGCACTTCTGGTAGATCCTTTACCCGTTCGCAGAAGTGATCCACGCACTCCGGTTGATGATGGGCCAGGGATACGTGCGTAAAACACAACAGGTCAAATCCCAGGGCTTCCCGATTGACTAAGGTGACGTAGCGATCGATCAACCCACTCTCCTCCAACTTTCTCAACCGCTTCAACAATCCTGGGGCCGAAAGATTGACCTGACGTGCTAACTCCGCATTACTCATGCGGCTGTTCTCCTGTAACAGGCGTAACAACTGTCGATCTTTCTCGTCCAATGGTTTGATCTGCGCCAACGTTCACTCTCCTCCCTGCGGATGTTGCAATAAATTCCTTCTATAGGAGTAGCCAGCTAGAAGAAATTCCAGCTACCATAGTTAATTATTAACACCAGAATTCGACGATTAGCTAAATATATAGCAAAAAATCCCTCTTATAAGAAAACTTTTGTAGCTTTTGCTATTATTTTAGTTAAGAATCGAAACTGAAAACTGATTTAATCTCCCAGATTGAACCAGGATCAAGAAGCCAGAGTTAGGCGTTCAAGGTCGGTTTCTAATCACGGCTTCTACAGTTAGGAGGACTTGCGATGAGTGGCTTTCCCATTAACCGATTTGATCATCTCGAATTCTACGTCGGCAATGCCCGACAGGCAGCAGTCTTCTATACCAGATGCTTTGGATTCACCCCTACAGCTTATCGGGGCCTGGAAACGGGGAGTCGAGAGGTGGCCTCCTATGTTTTAGAACAGGGAGACATTCGCTTTGTGGTGAGTACAGCGTTGACGGCTGACCATCCAATTGCCCAGGCTGCCCTGAAACATGCAGATCACGTCGCCATCATGGCGCTGGATGTTCCGGATGTGATGACGGCCTTTAAGGAAGCTACAGCACGAGGGGCGATCGCCGTCAGCGAACCGACAGAACTGGAAGATGGCAACGGATTATTCCGATATGCGGCGATTCAGGGGTATGGAGATACGATTATTAAGTTTATCGATCGCAGCGATTACACCGGAATTTTCGCTCCTGGTTTTCAACGAAAATATGCCAGCACAGCAAACTCTATCAATCCAGGTTTAAAGGTGATCGATCACATCGTCGGCAATGTGGAATTGGGTGCAATGGATTCCTGGGTGAAATTCTTCTCGGAAACAATGGGGTTTGAAACCTTAGTGCGGTTCGATGATCAGGCCATCTCCACAGAATATTCTGCCCTGATGTCTACTGTAGTGCAGAATTCGACCGGAGAGATTAAATTCCCAATTAACGAACCTGCTCCCAGCAAACGCAAATCACAAATTGAAGAATACCTGGACTATAACAACGGCCCTGGTGTACAACATATTGCCTTAGCCACCGACAACATTATCGAAACCGTTTCTCGCCTACGGGCATCCGGAGTAGAGTTTCTGCAGGTTCCAGACACCTATTATGAAGATCTGGAACAGCGGGTTGGCACCATCCGTGAAGCCACTCATCGTTTAGCCGAACTGGGCATTCTGGTCGATCGCGATGACAAAGGCTACCTCTTGCAGATCTTCACCCAACCCGTTCAGGATCGACCCACCTTATTCTTTGAAGTGATTCAACGGTGTGGGGCAGAAGGCTTCGGAGAAGGCAATTTCAAATCCCTCTTTGAAGCGATCGAACGCGAACAGCAGGTAAGGGGGAATTTGTAATGCCATGACTTACTACTACAAGCTGGGTACGATTCCTCATAAACGGCATACGCAATTCCGTCAACCGGACGGATCGCTGTATCACGAGGAGTTGATGGGGATTCATGGATTCTCAGGGATTCAATCGCTGCTGTATCATTTACATCCACCCACGCAAATTCAGAAAATTCTCACCAGCAAACCGATTGAACTGACGTTTGCAGAACCGGGTGCTTTACAACCTCACCATTTACGCACGGCCAATATTCCAGAGGGAGGAGATGCGATCGCTGCTCGCATTCCCTTATTAGCAAACTCCGATGTCTGTCTCTCCGTTGTCCGGCCCACGGATCCCATGAACTACTGGTATCGCTACGCCAGTGGAGATGAAGTCATTTTCATTCATGAGGGAAGTGGTGTTTTAGAAAGTCAGTATGGAGTGTTGCGCTATCGTAGTGGCGATTACTTAGTAGTGCCAACCGGGGTGCTATGGCGCATTTTTCCTGATCAGGGTGTCGCTCAACGGATGTTGATCATTGAGGCGAAGGGGCATATTGTACCGCCTGCCCGTTACTTGAATCGCTACGGTCAATTTCTGGAACATGCGCCCTACAATGAACGGGATATTCGTCCGCCTGATGAATTGGTCACCTATGCGGAGACAGGAGAGTTTGAAGTGCGGGTGAAAGCTCGCGATCGCATCACCCATTATCTGTATCACCATCACCCGTTAGATGTGATCGGTTGGGATGGTCATCTCTATCCCTTCGCCTTCAACATTGCAGACTTTGAGCCGATCACCGGACGAATTCATCAACCGCCCCCCGTCCATCAAACCTTTGAGGCTCCCGGTTTTGTGGTGTGTTCCTTTGTACCGCGCCTGTTTGATTATCATCCGCAGGCCATTCCTGCCCCCTACAACCATTCCAACGTGGATTCGGATGAGGTGTTGTACTATGTGGCAGGTAATTTCATGTCTCGGCGGGGCATTGAGTCAGGCTCAATTACGGTGCATCCCGGCGGTCTACCCCACGGCCCCCATCCCGGCACCTATGAAGGGTCGATCGGTCAGGAGCGCACGGAAGAATTGGCTGTGATGATTGATACCTTCCGTCCACTGCAACTGACCACTCAGGCCGTTGCTCTGGAAGATTCTCATTATCCTTACAGTTGGACATTCTAACCCTACCACCCCCTATGACTGGAGGTATTGCTTATGGTTTCCGTCTTTCCCCCCAAAGCTGATCATCTTGCCCCTTCTTCCCGGATCCAGGAACGGTTGCAACAGGGTGAACTGACTCCTGCCCAGATTCGAGATTTCGAGGCATTTTTGGATGAGGTCGATCGTACCTTTTTGCAGCATTCAATTATTCTCCATAACGACTACACCACATGGTTTCAGCAAGGAACCGCAACCGATGACGAATTACGTTACTTTTTGAAGCAGTTCTCGGTGTTCTCCAATCAATTCCTGATTGCAGCATTACTAAAAGCGATCAATGCTCCCACGCTGGAACAGTCCCGCGCCAGCCGCGAAATTTTATTGAATGAGTTGGGGGTTATCTACCGGAAATCAGGCCAATCCATGAGTTCAGGCACCCAGACTGAGGAAGATAAAGATCGAGAAGGCGATCCGGAACTGGTGAGTACAGAAGGCACTGTAGACGGAGGTATTTGTCGCTTCCGGGCGGCTCATTTTGAATGGCTGATCGGCGTAGCAGAAGGATTAGGACTGAATTACGAAGATATCGGCCAGCGCAAACATGGCAGTCCCACAACTCTATACTTTTGCGATGAACTCCAGCGACTTTACGGCAGTGACGATCCCAACATTGCCGAAGGAGCTAGCTTTGCCGTGGAAAACTGGGCGGCTGCAGGCTTCTGGCAAGAGTTGGAAGATGGCCTCACCAAAATTAAGCAAACCCGTCATCCTCGCCTAAAACTGGCCTTTTTCACCTGGCACAACCGGGTGGAAGCCCAACATGCAGGCCACACCCTGGAAGAACTGGAAGCCGTCTACTTCAAACCTGGCTTCGATCGCGCCAAATTCCTCCAGGGAGGCCGGGAAATCCTTGAGGCGATCGCCGTTTTCTGGAGTGGTCTTAACCGCGATCGGCAATTTTAAACAAGTTTTGAGTTCTAACCCTTGAGGCTCTTATGGTCAGCCCCTCCTCCTCTCCCCCCTTGCTTCCTGGCATCCATTTAATTCCGGCTTTTGTCCATCTGTTTCGGCTTCCGGTTGGCATCGTTGCGGCTGCGGCTGGATCTGCCACAGTGTATACTCTGAATCCAGAGACTTCCATTTTGCACTTTCTGTTAACGGCACTGATTCTAGTTTGCATGACCTCTGCGGCCTGCGCTATCAACGACTACTGGGATGTGGAGAAGGATCGCATTGATCACCCTGATCGCCCCCTACCCTCCAGACAACTCTCGCTCTCCCAGGCCTGGTGGTCAGCTGCCCTTTTGTTTGCTGTCGCGATTCTCGCTGCCCTACCTCTCGGCTATGCCCCGTTCCTATTAGTCGTCGTCAGTACGGTGGTGTTATGGAACTACTCGCATCTACTGTTGTGTAACGGCATTTTCGGCAATTTGATTGTGGCTTCAATTATCTCCGGGTTGATTTGGTTGGGCAGTCTGATCGCCGATCGTCCCTTTGCCTTGTTGTATCCAATCGGATTTCTGTTTTGTTATGCGCTGGCCAAAGAAATTATTTGGGATATTCATGATGCGGAGGGCGATCGCAGCCAGGGGATCGTAACCATTCCCAACCAGTGGGGTGATGCCGCTGCATTCACTCTAGCCTGGGGATTGTTGTTCCTGGCACTTGGCTCCATTCCCATTGCCTGTTTCCTCCTACCAATTCCCCATCCGTTGCTGTTTGCCCTGTTGTCATCTCTCACCATCCTGAGTCTGGGAGCCGCCCTACTTCCCTACCAATGGCAACGGAGCGATCGTACTTACCAAACCCTGATCCAGTGGGAACGCTTCAGCATGGTGTGCGGTGTGTTTACTCTATTAGCAATGCAAGTCGATTATTGAAATGTAGCTTTCGTAAGTTGGGTTGAAATATGCAATTCAACAGTCTAGAGGCGTTAGGTTTTGTACCTCAACCTAACCTACACCGGTGATTAACCTCTATCTGGGACTGTCATAATCCAAAATCCAAAATCTAAAATCCAAAATGCGATCAGACTCCACTCATCCAACCTCCAACTCCGATCTAGCTCCCGTCTGGATTCCCTCAGAGGAACAGATCCAGCGCAGCCATATTGCGGCTTTAATGCGAGAGTTAGGTCTGGATACTTACCCGGAGTTGCATCGTTGGTCGGTAGAGCAGTGGCCGGAATACTGGCCGCGGATGATTCAGCGGGTGGGCATCCAGTTTCGCCAACCTTATACGGATCTGGTTGATTTCTCTCAAGGAATCACCCGTCCTCAATGGTTGATCAACGCCCGCCTGAATATTGTCGATAGTTGCTTTCAGGCTCCGGGGGATGCGATCGCAATTTATTACCAACCAGAAGGTGGAGCTTTGCAGACCGCTACCTATGCTGAATTGCGTCGATTAACCAACCGGGTGGCTAACGGGTTAGTTGCTGCGGGACTTCAGCCAGGAGATGCGATCGCTGTGATTTTGCCGATGACGGTAGAAGCAGTAGCCATTTATCTGGGAATTATCGCTGCAGGTTGTGTAGTTATTTCCATTGCTGATAGTTTTTCTGCCAACGAAATTGCTATCCGTTTAAAGATTGCTAAGACCAAAGCCATCTTCACACAAGACTTAATCCAACGAGCGGGACAGCAATTCTCCCTCTACACCAAAGTTATGAATGCCCAGGCTCCCACTGCGATCGTACTGCCATTGACGGATTCCCTCTCCGTTGACCTGCGGCAGGGCGATCGCTCCTGGGCGAAATTTCTCAGTTCCAGGGAGGAGTTTGAGGCGCTTCCATGCGATCCGGGTGCCCATACCAACATCCTGTTTTCCTCCGGCACTACGGGAGAACCCAAAGCGATTCCCTGGACGCACATCACCCCAATTAAATGCGCCGTCGATGCCTATCTGCACCACGACATTCATCCCAGTGATATTCTTACCTGGCCAACCAGCCTGGGATGGATGATGGGGCCGTGGCTGATTTACGCCAGTTTGATCAATCAAGCGGCGATCGGCCTGTATTACGGCGCACCCACCCGCCGAGATTTTGGTCAATTCATTCAGAATGCCAAAGTAACAATGCTGGGCCTGGTTCCCAGTCTGGTCAGCACCTGGAAAACTACGGCCTGCATGGAAGGGTTAGACTGGAGCGCGATTAAAGCCTTCAGTTCCACGGGCGAATGTTCCAATGCTCAGGATATGCGCTACCTGATGGCCTTAGCTGGAAACAAACCTGTGATTGAATACTGTGGCGGTACTGAAATTGGCGGTGCCTACCTCACGGGCACCCTCATCCAACCCTGCATCCCTGCCACCTTCTCCACTCCTGCCCTGGGAGTCGATTTAGTCATTCTCGATCCAGATAACCAGCCTGCCGCTAAAGGAGAAGCCTTTATTATCGGCCCCTCGATCGGCCTGTCTACCGAATTGCTGAATCGAGATCATGAGCAGGTTTATTTTGCTGGTACGCCCTCATTGGCAGGAAGGCAGAAGGCAGAGGGCAGAGGGCAGAAGGTAGAAGATTGGTTATTGGTCATTGGTCATTCGTCATTGGTCAACGAAGGACAATCTGAGGCTGCGGACAACTCAAAACTCAAAACTCAAAACTCAAAACTCTCCAATTCTCAACTCTTAACTCTTAACTCTCAACTCTCAACTCCCTTCCCTCTCCGTCGTCATGGTGATCAGGTAGAACGCCTGCCCAATGGCTACTATCGCGCTCATGGTCGGGTAGATGACACGATGAATTTGGGTGGGATTAAAGTCAGTTCGATGGATATTGAACGGGTGGTGAGCCAGGTAGAGGGGATTGCCGAAGCCGTCGCGATCGCCACTACTCCCCCAACTGGAGGCCCCAGCCAATTAGTCATTTACGCAGTAGTGACAAATTCATCTCCAGACACTTCATCTGCAGACAAAGCCACCCTGCTGAAAACTCTGCAAGCGGCCATTAAACAACAACTCAATCCTTTGTTTAAGATTCATGACCTGGTGCTGATCGATGCCTTACCGCGCACGGCTTCCAATAAAGTGATGCGGCGAGTGTTGCGCGATCGCTATCACCAGCACACCCATCCGTTATCAGGAGTGAACCTATGATCCCGATCGCCCACCGCATGAACCGTTTAGGAACGGAATCGGCCTTTGAGGTGTTGGCCAGAGCCAAACAGTTAGAAGCTCAAGGTCGCAGTATCATTCACCTGGAAATTGGTCAGCCGGACTTCCCTACACCTGCAAACATCTGTGAAGCGGCCTGTCAGGCGATGCGGGATGGTTACACAGGATACGGCCCAGCAGCGGGATTGTTAGAATTTCGTAAAGTGATTGCCGATCACGTTGCCGAAACCCGAAATGTTGCGGTACACCCAGATGAAATAGCCGTCACTCCCGGTGCCAAACCAATTGTCTTTTTCACCCTGCTTGCCCTGGTGAATGCAGGGGATGAGGTCATTTATCCTGATCCGGGATTTCCCGTTTATGAATCTGTGATTAACTTTGTCGGTGCCAGGGGCATTCCGTTACCTTTAAGAGAGGAAATGAATTTTCGCTTCCGACTTGATGATTTAATCAATGCCATTTCTGATCGTACTAAATTACTGATTCTCAATTCTCCGCAGAACCCCACAGGTGGCATTTTGCAGCCGGATGATCTGGAAGCGATCGCTCATTTAGCTCAACAACATGATTTTTACGTTTTATCTGATGAAGTGTATTCTCGTATTCATTATGAGGAGGATTCTCACAGTATTATTAGTTATCCCGGCATGAAAGACCGTACTATTCTGGTGGATGGCCATTCTAAAACTTACTCCATGACGGGTTGGCGTTTAGGTTACGGTATTGCACCCAAACCATTGACGGAACGAATTGTTCAGTTGATGATTAACTCCAATTCCTGTACCTGTTCGTTTACTCAAATGGCAGGTATGGAAGCTCTGTTAGGGCCACAGGATGCGGTGACAGAAATGGTGACAGAGTTTCAAAAGCGGCGAGATCGGATAGTGGACGGTCTGAATGCGATCGCGGGAATTCACTGTCTCAAACCTGCCGGAGCGTTTTATGTGTTTCCCAATGTACAAAAAATTCCTTTATCAAGTGATGCCCTGGCAGATTACTTGATAAAGGAAGCCGGTGTGGCCCTGTTATCTGGCACTGCATTTGGCCAAGGTGGTGAAGGTTATCTCAGACTGTCCTATGCCAATTCTCTAGAAAACATCAATGAAGCCCTGGCGCGAATGCAAACAGCTATTCAAAAGCTCAATCTGTAACTCCCAATCTGTAACTTAGCTTGTATTCAGAGGTTGATTATGCGTACCCTACCTAAAATCGAAGATCTTCGCTGTGTTACCACCTATGCTCTGGAACACCTGGGCGGTATTGATGTTTCCAAGTTTCTTCCCTTCTTTGATAACCTACCCGTCGATGTTTATCTGAAAGGCGATTACCGTTTCCGTCGCTTCTCCAATTTTGAAATCCACGATCGGCAACTGACCCAACTTCCTCACGCTAAATTCTTTCAAAGCAAAGCCTATAACTCTGTGTTGGGTGATGTCGTCAGAGAATATCCCGAATTAGAAGATGGCTTGATTCACCTACCCGATTTCCATGCCGTCATTTTAGAGTTTTTTGAATTTTGCCAACGGTGTTCTCCTTCAAATCAAGTGGGAGTCCATCAAATTCGCATTACTGCAGATTCACTGCATAAAGGCAATCCTGCTCCAGAGGGCATTCATCGGGACGGTGTGGATTTAGTCGGGATCTTCTGTGTCGATCGCACCAATATCCAGGGCGGCGAAACCCATCTCTACAGATCCCAGAAGAGGAGCAATCCTGCCTTTGCCAAGGTCTTAAATCCCGGTGAGTTGCTGATCGTCAACGATCACGAACTTTTCCACTTTACCTCCCCCATTCAAGCTGCTGCTCCCGAAGGCGGTAGTCGGGATGTGTTTGTCTTCACCTGCCCAGGCATTCCTTATTTACCGCAAGAGGATAGGAAATAGAGGTGGGTGGGTGGGTGGGTAGATGAGTGGATGAGTTTGGAATTTCTAGTGTTGAGATCCTGGTTACTTTCTTCTCTCCATTCCCTACTTCTCTTCCCTACCCACCTACTCACCCACCTGCCTACCTGCCCACCCACCTCTCTACCCCTTTACCCATCTACCCCTTCGGAGGTTCTATGACACCACTCGATCTCACATGGATTCGGAATCAGTTTCCAGCACTGGCCCAGGAAATGAACGGCCACCCGGTGATGTTTCTGGATGGACCAGGGGGAACGCAGGTGCCAGGAACGGTGATGCAGGCGATGACTGATTACCTGATTACCTCCAATGCCAACTTGCATGGAGCCTTTGCCACTAGCGTGCGAACCGATGCATTAATGCTGGCAGCTCGCGAGGCCGTAGCGGATTTTTTAGGGTGCGACTGGGATGAGGTGGTGTTTGGGGCCAACATGACCACACTCACGTTTGCAGTCAGTCGCGCGATCGGGCGGGAACTACAACCGGGAGATGAAATTCTCGTTACCAGTCTGGATCACGATGCAAATGTGGCTCCCTGGTTAGCACTGGCAGAAAGAGGGATTACCATCCACACAGTAGAAATGCACAAAGAAGATTGCACCCTGGATCTGCTGGATCTGGAGCGGAAGCTGACGGAGCGGACTCGGCTAGTAGCGATCGGTTATGCCTCGAATGCCGTGGGAACGATTAACGATGTCGCGCAAGTGGTGCGGATGGCCCGTTCGGTGGGGGCGTTAACCTTTGTCGATGCGGTCCATTATGCTCCGCACGGCCCCCTGAATGTCCATGCCTTAGACTGCGATTTTCTGGCCTGTTCTGCTTATAAGTTTTTCGCTCCCCATTTAGGCATCCTATACGGTAAGCGGGAACACTTAGTCCGATTTACACCTTACAAACTTCGTCCGGCACCGGAAGAAATTCCCTATCGCTGGGAGACAGGCACCCAGAATCATGAAGGACTGGCCGGATTAGTGGCCGCGATCGCCTACCTGGCAGAGTTGGGACAACGGATTTCTGCAGATGCTACTCAGCGTCGTCAGGCGTTGATGACTGCAATGGCGGTGATTCAGGGGTATGAGCAATCGCTGTCGGAACAGTTGATTCCGGGTCTGTTGGAGATTCCCGGTCTGACCCTCTATGGCATTGCCGATCCGGCTCGTTTTGCCTGGAGAACTCCCACCGTTGGCCTGCGAGTGGCTGGATACACTCCGCGTGAGTTAGCAACAGCTTTGGGCGATCGTGGCATCTTTACCTGGAATGGTAACTTCTATGCCCTGAATCTGACTCAACGACTTGGGG